>NZ_JBHWYY010000057.1:0-24953 GCF_042728595.1 Isoptericola sp. NPDC060185
GCCGAGGTAGTTCGTGCGGGCCGCAGAATTGCGGCCGTCTACGAACTACCTCGGCATTTTTCGAACTACCTCGGCAAATCCAGGACTACCTCGGCAGGCTTCGAACTACCTCGCGCGGGTCAGGCCTGGGGCTTGCGGGCCGGAGGCTCGCCCAGCTCGGACGCGGTGACGACGATGCCGCCCTGGACGTCCGGGTTGCCCTGGCCCTCGGCCGCCTCGACGACGTCGAGGGTGCCCGTGGCGCGGCCGGCGCCGCGGACGTCGTCGAGCGCGGACCGGACGCCGTCGAGCAGCGCGGCCGGGACGGCCATCGACGCCGCGAGGATCGGCGTGCGCATCGAGACCTTGGCCTCCGACTTGATCTTGCGGAGCGCGGCGAGGGCGTGACCGGCGGCCGTGAGCTGCACGGGGTCGCCGTCGCCGGCAGCCGCGCGCAGCGGGGCCGCGACGGGCCAGGCGGCGTGGTGCACCGAGCCGGTGCGCCACCACGACCAGACCTCCTCGGTCGCGAACGGCAGGAACGGCGCCAGGAGGCGCAGCAGCGTGTCGACCGCGAGGGCGAGCGCCGTGCGGGCCGACTCGGTCTCCGCCGTCACCTCCGTGGCCGCGGCGCCCGCGCCGTACGCACGGTCCTTGACCAGCTCGAGGTAGTCGTCGCAGAAGGTCCAGAAGAACGTCTCGGTGACCTCGAGCGCGCGGGTGTGGTCGTAGGCCTCGAACGCGGCCGTGGCCTGCTCGACCACCTCCGCCAGGCCGGCGAGCATCGCGCGGTCCAGCGCGACGGTGACGCGCGCCGGGTCGAGGACGATCTCGCCCGCGCCGGTCTCGGCGTCGACGCCGAAGGTCAGGGCGAACTTCGAGGCGTTGAGCACCTTGATCGCGAGCCGGCGCCCGATCTTCATCTGGCCGACCTCGAACGCGGCGTCCGTGCCCAGGCGGGCCGCGGCGGCCCAGTAGCGCACCGCGTCCGCGCCGTGCTCCTCCAGGAGCGCCATCGGCGTGACGACGTTGCCCTTGGACTTGGACATCTTCTTGCGGTCCGGGTCGAGGATCCAGCCGCTGATCGCCGCGTGCTTCCACGGCAGCACCCCGCACTCGAGGTGCGAGCGCACCACCGAGGAGAACAGCCAGGTGCGGATGATGTCCTGGCCCTGCGGGCGCAGGTCCATCGGGTAGACGCGGGAGAACAGGTCGGCGTCGCGCTCCCAGCCGGACACGATGAGCGGCGACAGGGACGACGTGGCCCAGGTGTCCATCACGTCGGCGTCGCCGACGAAGCCGCCGGGCGCACCGCGCTGCGACTCGTCGTAGCCGGCCGGGGCCTGCGAGGTCGGGTCGACGGGCAGCTCGGCCTCGGTCGGCACGATCGGGTGGTCGTGGTCGACCTCGCCGTCCGCGGTGATCGGGTACCAGAGCGGCACGGCCACGCCGAAGAACCGCTGGCGCGAGATGAGCCAGTCGCCGTTGAGACCGTTCACCCAGTTCTCGTAGCGCACGCGCATGAAGTCGGGGTGGAAGTCGAGCTCCTTGCCGCGCGCGAGCAGCTCGGCCTTGAGGTCGCGCTCGGCCCAGTCGCGCCCGCCGTTGCGGATGTACCACTGGCGGGAGGTGACGATCTCGAGGGGCTTGTCGCCCTTCTCGTAGAAGTTCGTCATGCGCTGGGTGGGCGTGGGGTCGCCGTCCAGGTCGCCGGACGCGACGAGCGCCTCGACGACGGCCTTGCGGGCGCTGAACGTGGTCTTGCCGGCCAGCTCCTCGGCGTACAGCGCCTCGCCCGGTCCGCCCGCGACCCAGGCCGGCGTCTCACGGGACAGGCGGCCGTCGCGCTGGATGACCGAGCGGGTGGCGAGCTGGAGCTCGCGCCACCACTGCACGTCGGTGAGGTCGCCGAAGGTGCAGCACATGGCGATGCCGGCGCCCTTGTCCATGGCGGCGGCCGGGTGCGCGAGCACCGGGACCTCGACGCCGAACAGGGGGGAGGTGACGGTGGTGCCGAACAGGCCCTGGTACCGCTCGTCGTCCGGGTGGGCGATGAGTGCCACCACCGCCGGGATCAGCTCAGGACGGGTGGTCTCGATGTACAGCGGGCTGCCGTCGGGCCGGTGGAAGGCCACGCGGTGGTAGAAGCCGGGGTACTCGCGCGCCTCGAGCTCCGCCTGCGCCACGGCGGTCTGGAACGTCACGTCCCACAGGCCGGGGGCCTCCGCCTGGTACGCCTCGCCGCGCGCGAGGTTGCGCAGGAAGGCGCGCTGGGAGGCGGCCCGGGAGGTGGCGTCGATGGTCTGGTAGTTCTGGGCCCAGTCCACGGACAGGCCGAGGCGGCGCCACAGCTCCTCGAACTGGCGCTCGTCGTCGGCGGTGAGCCGCTCGCACAGCTCGATGAAGTTGCGGCGGCTCACCGGCACCTGGTCGCCGGGCTTGACGTTCTTGCCGTCGGTGCCCTGGTGCGGCGGCTCGAAGCCCTCGACGTACGGCAGCGACGGGTCGCAGCGCACGCCGTAGTAGTTCTGCACGCGGCGCTCGGTGGGCAGGCCGTTGTCGTCCCACCCCATCGGGTAGAAGACCTTCTTGCCGCGCATGCGCTGGAAACGGGCGACCGTGTCGGTGTGGGTGTAGCTGAACACGTGGCCCACGTGCAGCGAGCCGGAGACCGTGGGGGGCGGGGTGTCGATCGAGTACACCTGCTCGCGCGTGGCGGTGCGGTCGAAGGCGTACGTGCCCTCGGCCGACCAGCGCTCGTCGAACCGCTGCTCCAGGCCGTCCAGGCTGACCTTGTCCGGTACCTCCCGGACCACCGCGCGCACGACGTCGCCGGCTACCTGAGCAGCAGAGCTGCCGGCGGTCGGGGTCGCTGCGGGGGTCTGCGCGGGCGCGGTCGGCGCCTCGGGGGTCGGGAAGTCGCTCATGGTCGCCCATTCTCCCAGATCCGAGGTGGCTCTCCGCGCATCGAAATCTCACGGGTCGGACGCTCGTGCCACATCGTGGACAGGTGTCCTGGGCGGGGCGCGAACAGTCGTATCGTGACGCCGGGCGCCCCTCCGGGCGCCGCACTCGAAACGTCCGGCCGCCACGCCGGCCGGACCGCACGAAGTCCCGGGAGGACGAGATGCAGGCGATGTGTTGTCGGTGCTGCCACCGCCGCTTCGCCCTGCCCGTCTGACACCCGAGGAGCTCCCATGACGCTCGACCACGCCGACGAGCTGGTCGTGCCCGAGGGGCAGCCCGTGCCCTCCGCCGGTGGCCGCCGCACGTTCTGGCGCCGGTTCGCCCAGGACCGGTTCGCCGTCGCCGGCGCGGTCGTGATCGCCCTCTACGTGCTGGTCGCGCTGCTCGCCCCGCTCATCATCCGTCTCCTCGGCGTGGACCCGTACACCTACGACCTGGGTGCCCTCGACGGGACGGGGGCGCCGGCCGGCTGGGGTGGCGGCATCAGCGGCGAGCACTGGTTCGGCGTCGAGCCGCTGACGGGCCGCGACCTGTTCGCCGTCGTCCTCACGGGCTCGCGGACCTCGCTGGTGGTGGGCATCGGGGCCACCGTGGTCTCGATGATCATCGGCACGGTCCTCGGCCTGCTGGCCGGCTACCTGGGCGGCTGGGTCGACTGGGTGGTCAGCCGCGGCGTCGACGTGATGCTCGGGCTGCCCGCGCTGATCTTCATGATCGCGATCGGTGCCGTCGTGCCGGACTCCTTCCCGCCGCTCCTGCTGCTGGTGCTCGTCATCGGGTTCTTCAGCTGGTCGTCGGTGGCGCGCGTCGTGCGGGGCCAGGCCCTCGGGCTGCGCACGCGCGGCTTCGTCCGCGCCTCCCAGGCGCTCGGCGCAGGGCACGGTCACGTCCTGTTCCGCCAGGTGCTGCCCAACCTCGCCGCGACCATCGTCGTCTTCGCGACCATTAGCATCCCCGGCGCGATCGGCGCCGAGGCCGCGCTGTCCTTCCTGGGCGTCGGCGTCCCGCCGCCGACGCCGTCGTGGGGCCGCTCCATCGGTGACGCCGTCACCTGGTTCAGCTCCGACCCCATGTACCTCGTCTTTCCCGGCATCGCCCTCTTCGGCATCACGCTCGCGTTCAACGCGTTCGGCGACGGCCTGCGCGACGCCCTCGACCCGCGCTCCGGAGGCCGCAAGTGAGCTCCCTGCGGTTCCTCGGCACACGCCTCGCGAGCATGGTCTTCGTGCTGCTCGCGGTGTCCCTGCTGACCTACGCGATCTTCGTGCTGCTGCCCGCGGATCCCGCCCAGCTCGCCTGCGGGCGGCCGTGCACCCCCGAGCGCCTCGAGACCGCGCGGGCCTTCATGGGGCTCGACCAGAACTTCGTCGTGCAGTGGTGGAACTTCGTCACGGGGATCTTCACCGGCCGCACGTTCGGCTCCGCGGGCGCGCAGATCGACTGCCCGGCGCCGTGCCTCGGCTACTCCTTCGTGCTGCGCCAGCCCGTCACCGACCTCATCGTCGGGCGGCTGCCCGTGACGTTCTCGATCGCGATCGGCGCCGCCGTGCTGTGGCTGCTCGCCGGCGTGGCCGGGGGCGTCGTCGCGGCGGTGCGCCGCGGCACGGCCGCGGACCGCGCCATCATGGTCGCGGCGATCACGGGCGTCTCGGCGCCCAGCTACCTCGTGGGGCTGCTCGGCATCCTGCTGTTCGGCTTCACGCTCGACATGGTGCCGGTGAACGGGTACGTCCCCTTCACCACGAGCCCCGTCGACTGGGCGTGGCACCTGGTGCTGCCGTGGTGCGTGCTCGCGTTCCTGTCCGCGGCCATCTACGCCCGGCTCACCCGCGCGCAGATGCTCGACGCCCTCGGGTCGGAGTACGTGCGCACGGCGCGGGCCAAGGGGATCACCGAGCGGCGCGTCGTGACGCGGCACGCGCTGCGCAACGTCCTGGTGCCGGTCGTCACGCTCTTCGGCCTCGACCTGGGCGTGCTGCTCGGCGGCACCGTCATCACCGAGAAGGTGTTCTCGATGGCGGGGCTCGGCGCGCTGCTGCTCGACGCCGTCGGCAACACCGACGTGCCGCTCCTGGTGGGCGTCACCTTCTTCTCGGCGGCCCTCATCGTGGTCGCCAACCTGCTCGTCGACGTCGTCTACGGCGTCATGGACCCGAGGGTGCGCGCATGAGCGCCCGCCTGCACGCCGGGCGATGTCCCCGCGTGACGCGACACCCCGACCCTGACGAACTTCCCGAGAGGCACTGAGAAGACCATGACCCGCAACCTCGCCCGCCGACGCGCCGTCGGCGCCGTCTCCGCCGTCGCCGCGCTCGCGCTGGTGCTCACCGCGTGCGGCGCGAACGACAAGGACGACAGCACCACCGGCAGCCCGACGGCCGTCCAGAAGGGCGGCACGCTGCACATCCTCACCTCGGCCCCGTCCATCAACTGGGACCCGGCGACGAGCCAGAACCTCGCCATCACGACCCTCGGCCTGGTCGAGCGCCGCCTCACGGCGTGGCAGACCAACCCGGACGGCAGCACCGAGGTCGTCCCCGACCTCGCCACCGACACCGGCAGCGTGTCCGACGACGGCAAGACCTGGACCTACACCCTCAAGGACGGGGTGACGTTCGAGGACGGCACCCCGATCACCTCCGAGGACGTGAAGTACTCGGTGGAGCGCTCCTTCGCCCCGGAGCTCTCGGGCGGCCTGAGCTACCACAAGAGCCTGCTCACCGGCGGCGACGACTACGCCGGCCCGTACGACGGCAAGCAGCTCGACTCGATCGAGACCCCCGACGAGAAGACCATCGTCTTCCACCTGGACAGCGCCTACGGCGACTGGCCGTGGATCGTCTCGATGCCGGCGTTCGGCGCCGTGCCGGAGGACAAGGACGACGTCTCGACCTACACGACGACGCCGGTCGCGACCGGCCCGTACACCGTCGCCGAGACGAAGGAGGGGACCTCGGTCACCCTCGAGCGCAACGACAAGTGGGACGCGTCGACGGACGAGGTCCGCACGGCCGGCCCCGACTCCATCGTCTTCGAGCTCGGACAGGACGAGACGGTCGTGGCGCAGCGCCTCATCGCGGACGCGGGCGACGACCAGAACGCCTTCGGCGCGACGTTCGTGCCCGCGGCGCAGCTCGCCCAGGTGCAGAACGACCCGGCCGCCAAGGAGCGCCTCGTGACCTCCGGGCCGGGCGCCCTGGCCTACCTCGCGATCAACACCGAGGCCGACGGCCTCGACGACGCGAAGGTGCGCGAGGCGATCGAGTACGCCGTCGACAAGCAGGCCTTCCTCGTCGCGTCCGGCGGCGAGATCTCCGGCGAGCTCGCCACCACGCTCATCACGCCCGGCATCCCGGGTCGCGAGGACTTCGACCTGTACCCGGCCGACGCGTCGGGCGACCCGGACAAGGCGAAGTCGCTCCTGAAGGAGGCCGGCTGGGACGGCCGCACGCTGCGGCTCGTCGTGCCGGACGACTCGCCCACGCTGGCGAAGGCCCAGGCCATCGAGCAGGGTCTCAAGCGCGCCGGCCTCACGGTGAAGATCGTGTCGCAGCCCTCGGACGTCTGGACGCAGACCGTGACGCAGGGCGACGGGTCGGACTACGACCTGACCCTCTCCTCGTGGCAGCCGGACTTCCCGAGCGCGAACGGCAACATCCAGCCGCTGTTCGCCACGTCCCAGATCGGGGGCGGCGGGTACAACCTGTCGCGGTACTCGAACAAGGACGTGGACGCGCTCATCGAGCAGGCGACGCAGGAGACCGACGCCGACACGGCCGCCGGCATCTGGGCGCAGGCCGACAAGGCGATCCTCGAGGACGCCCCGGTGGTCCCGCTGATCTACACGAAGAACTCCTTCCTGCACGGCTCCAAGGTGCAGAACTTCGAGATCCCGGACTTCCCGGCCTACCCGAACTACCTGAAGGTCTCGCTGGCCCAGTGAGCATCGACACCGGTGTCCAGCCCGGGAACGGGCAGCCCCTCCTGCAGGTGGAGGGGCTGTCCGTCGTGTTCGAGGACGCGGCCGCGCCCGCCGTCGACGGGTCGGCCTGGGCGCTGCGCCCGGGACGGGTGACCGCGCTGGTGGGGGAGTCCGGCTCCGGCAAGTCGGTGTCCGCGATGGCGGTGCTCGGGCTGCTGCCGCCGAGCGCCACCGTGACGGGCAGCATCCGGTACGGCGGCCAGGAGCTGGTCGGCGCGGGGCCGGAGGAGTACCGGGCCGTGCGCGGCGCGGTCTTCTCCCTGGTCTCGCAGGAGCCGATGAGCGCCTGGAACCCGGTGCTCACCATCGGGGACCAGGTCGCCGAGGCCGTGCGAGCGCACGCTCGCGTGCCGCGCGGCGCGGCACGCGAGCGGGTGCTCGCGCTGCTGCGCGAGGCCGGGCTGCAGGAGCCGGAACGGATCGCGCGCTCCTACCCGCACCAGCTGTCCGGCGGGCAGCTGCAGCGCGCGCTCATCGCGATGGCGCTGTCCCAGGACCCGGTGGCCATCGTCGCCGACGAGCCGACCACCGCCCTCGACGTCACGGTGCAGGCCGACATCCTCGACCTGCTGCGCCGGCTCCGAGACACCCGCGGCACGGCGGTGCTGCTCATCACGCACGACATGGGCGTGGTCGCGGACCTCGCGGACGACGTCGTGGTGATGCGCGGCGGGCGCGTCGTCGAGCACGCCCCCGTGCGCGAGCTCTTCGCCGCGCCCCGCGAGGCGTACACCCGGACCCTGCTCGACGCCGTCCCGCACCTCGGGCAGCAGCTCGCCCGCCAGGACGCCGACGCGACGGTGACCGCCCGGGACCGGCCCGCGGCCGACGGGGCGACGCCCGCGGGCGGCCGCGACGTCGTCGTGCTCGAGGACGTCGACGTCGTGTACCCGGGTGGGCGTCGTCGTGCGCCCGTGCGGGCCGCCGACGGGGTCGGCCTGCGGATCGCGGCCGGCGAGGTGCTCGGCCTGGTGGGGGAGTCGGGCTCCGGAAAGTCCACGCTCGGCCAGGTGGTGTCCGGGCTGCTCGTCCCCGACCGGGGGCGGGTCGTGGTGGACGGGCTCGAGCTGGCCGGCGCCCGGCGCGCCGACCTGCGGGCCGTGCGGCGCCGCACCGGGATCGTCTTCCAGGACCCCGCGTCCACGCTCAACCCGCGCTGGTCGGTGGGGGCGTGCGTCGCCGAGCCGCTGCGGCTGCACGGCGACGGCAGCGACGCGGAGCACCGGGCCAGGGTGCTGGAGCTCCTGGGCATGGTGGGGCTGGACGCCGAGCACGCCGTGCGATACCCGCACGAGCTCTCCGGCGGGCAGCGGCAGCGCGTCGCGATCGCCCGCGCGGTGGCCCTCGACCCGGCGGTGCTCGTGGCCGACGAGCCGACCAGCGCGCTCGACGTGTCGGTCCAGGCGCGCGTGCTGGAGGTGTTCGCCGAGCTGCAGGCACGGCTCGGGTTCGCGTGCCTCTTCGTGTCGCACAACCTGGCCGTCGTGGAGCGCGTGAGCGACCGCGTCGCCGCCATGCAGGCGGGTCGCATCGTCGAGACCGGGCCGACCGCCCGCGTGCTGGGCGACCCGCAGGAGGAGTACACCCGGCGGCTCGTGGGGGCCGCGCCGGTCGCCGACCCGGACCTGCAGGCGCGGCGGCGCCGGGAGCGGGCGGGGGCCTGACCCCCTGGCATCGGCCGGTACCACGTATCTCGTCCGTGGTCGGGGATAGGGTCGGAGGCATGCCCTCCGGTCTCACCATCGGCTATGCCGCGATGCTCGAGCAGTTCCACCCGACCGACGTCGTCGAGTACTCCGCGTACGCGGAGGAGCACGGCTTCTCCGGCGTCATGGCCGCCGACCACTTCCAGCCCTGGGTGCCCCAGCAGGGCGAGGCCGCGTTCGTGTGGAACGTGCTCACCGCCCTCGGCGAGCGCACGCGCGGCGACCTCGGCCCCGGCGTCACCGCCCCGACCTTCCGCTGGCACCCCGCGATGGTCGCGCAGGCCTCCGCCACGCTCGCCGCGATGTACCCGGGCCGGCACTGGCTCGGGCTTGGCTCGGGCGAGGCTCTCAACGAGCACGTCGTCGCCGGCTATTGGCCGGAGGCCCCCGAGCGGATCAACCGCATGTTCGAGGCCATCGACATCATCAAGAAGCTCTTCGCGTCCGGCATCGACGGCAAGGACGTCAAGCACTCCGGGCAGTACTACAAGATGGAGTCCACCCGCCTGTGGACCATGCCCGAGGTGCCGCCCGAGATCCTCGTGGCCACCGCCGGCCCGATCACCGCCAAGCGCGCCGGCAAGCACGCCGACGGCCTCATCACGGTCGGGGCGCCGCTCGAGAAGATCGAGATGCTGTTCGGCAAGTTCGACGACGGTGTGCGCGAGTCGGGCCGCGACCCCCAGGGGATGCCGAAGGTGCTGCAGGTGCACATGTCGTGGGCGGCCACCGACGAGGAGGCCCTCGCGAACGCGACGACCGAGTGGCCCAACGGCGGCATGAAGTTCCCGAAGGCCGACATCCGCTCCCCGCACGACTTCGCGCAGATGGCCAAGCTGGTGCGCCCGGAGGACTTCGCGGGCCGCATGGTCATCAGCTCGGACCCGGACGAGCACCGCGCCGCCATCCAGAAGTACGTGGACCTCGGGTTCGACCGCATCTACCTGCACAACGTCGGCCGGAACCAGAAGGAGTGGATCGAGGTCTTCGGCCGCGAGGTGCTCCCGAAGCTCGTCCGGTGACCGCCGCCGGTCCAGCGCCGCGGCTCGTCGTCTGGGCCCCGGCGGGCGTGCCCGAGGTGCGCCCCGGCGACGACCTCGCCGGGCTCGTGGGCGACGCGCTCGCCGCCGACGGCGCGGCGTCGGGCGACCCGCTCGCCGAGGGCGACGTGGTCGTCGTGACGTCCAAGATCGTCTCCAAGGCCGAGGGGCGCGTGGTGCGCGCCGCCGACCGCGAGCAGGCGGTCACGGACGAGACCGTGCGGGTGGTCGCGACGCGCGAGCGCCCCGACGGCCTGCCGCCGCTGCGGATCGTCGAGAACCGGCTGGGCCTGGTCATGGCCGCGGCGGGCGTCGACGCGTCGAACACGCCCGACGGCACCGTGCTGCTGCTCCCCGAGGACCCGGACGTCTCCGCCCGCGCGCTGCGGGCCGCCCTGCGCGGCCGGTTCGGGATCGACCGGCTCGGCGTCGTCGTCACCGACACGGCGGGGCGGACGTGGCGGGACGGGCTCACGGACATCGCGATCGGCGCGGCCGGGGTGGACGTCGTCGACGACCTGCGCGGCGGCGTCGACGCGCACGGGCGCCCGCTCTCGGTCACGGTCACGGCCGTGGCCGACGAGGTGGCCGCCGCCTCCGAGCTGGTGCGCGGCAAGGCCGACGGCCGGCCCGTGGCCGTGGTGCGCGGGCTCGCGCGTCACGTGCGCGCGGGGGAGGGCGCCGAGGCCGACGGGCCCGGCGCACGCACCCTCGTGCGCCCCAGCGCCGACGACCTCTTCCGCGAGGGCAGCGCCGAGGCGTACGCGCGCGGCCTCGCCGACGGCCGGGCGGAGGGGGCTCGATGAGCGTCCCCGCCGACTGGATCGAGCACCGGCGCCCCGAGGACCGCGAGGCCGTCGGCTGGCTGCGTCCCGACGGCGACGACTGGGTGGCGGTGTCGCTGCTCGGGCGCGACGTCAGCGGGCCCCTCGACTGGAGCGACGCCGAGGAGGCGCTGGAGGAGACGGGGCTGCGGTGGATGGCCGACGTCTGGATGCTCGAGCGCGACGACGACGAGCCGCTGCGGGTGCGGCTCGTCGAGGTCACGCCAGGCAGGGTGGTGGTGCAGACCGACGACTTCGGCGCCATCGACGCCGTCGTCACGCGGTACGAGCTGCCCTGGCCGGCTCCGGGCGCGCTACGGCCGCGGCGGGACGGCGACCCCGACGGCCGCGTCTTCTTCGCCGGCTGACCCCCTGCAGGCCTCGGAGCCAGGGTCAGCCGGCGTCGGTGGTGCCCTCGTAGAGGCCGATCCGGTTGCCGTCCGGGTCCTGCAGCACCGCCCACCAGCTGGTGGGGCTGATCTCCGACTTCGCCATGAGCACCGTGCCGCCCAGCTCGGTCACCTTGGCGAGCGTGTCGTCGATCGAGTCCACCTCCACGTAGCTGCGGGGCTGGTCGAAGCCGTCGTCCCGCGGCGCGAGGCCGCCGCCGCTGATCTGGTTGGGGGCGCGCCACATCGGGTAGTCCTCGAACCCGGGCGGCGCCTGGATCTGCCAGCCGAACAGGCCGCCGTAGAAGCCCTTGGCCCGTTCCTTGTCCGTCACGGGGATGTCGATGTGCGTGATGTCGCCGTGAGCCATCGTCGTGCTCCTTCGCGGATGGGGGGCGGGATCGCCCGGTTCCACGCTAGGCACGTCGTGCCGCACCTGCGAGCCTGTCGCCCATGACGACGACTCCCGCCACTGTCGACCTGTCCACGCCGCACGGTCGGCGTGCCGCCGAGCGGCTGCGCACCGAGGAGGTCGTGTGGCTGACCACCGTGGACCCCGCGGGGACGCCGCAGCCCACGCCGGTGTGGTTCCTCTGGCACCCCGACGGCGACGGCGTCGGCGAGATCCTGCTGCTGTCCCGGCCGGGGACGGCGAAGCTGCGCAACGTGCGGCGGTCCCCGCGCGTCGCCCTGCACTTCGGGACGGACGCGGTGGGCGACGACGTCGTCGTCCTGGTCGGCGACGCCGTCGTCGACGACGGCGGGCTGACCGCGGACCAGGCGGCCGTGTTCGACGCGAAGTATGCGGGCCCGGTCCGCCGGCTCGGCATGACCCCGGACGAGTTCCGCGCCGAGTACGCGGCGCTGCTGCGCATGGTGCCGGACCGGCTGCGCGGCTGGTAGCGGCCCCGACGCGGCGGATGCCGGGGGCAAGGATCGTCGGCGCGCCGCGTGGTAGACGGCGTCGCACCTCGTGATACTCGGTCTCGGCGTTCGACGAGGAACGCCTGCGGACACACGAGGGAGTGGTCTCATGCAGCACGCACGTCACAGCCACGGCACCACCCGGAGCACCCGTACCGCCCGCGCCGCGCTCGCGGCGCTCTCGGCGACGGCCGTCGCGGCGGCCGCGCTGGTCGCCGGCGCGGCCCCCGCGGGCGCCGCGCCCGCCCCCGACCGGTACGTCGCTCTCGGCGACTCGTACTCGGCCGGGTCGGGCATCCTGCCCGCCGACCTGCGCGCCCCGGTCGCGTGCCTGCGCAGCACGCTCAACTACCCCCACCTGATGGCCGACCGGCTCGACGCCGACGTCGTCGACGTGACCTGCGGGGGAGCGCAGACCGCCGACCTCACGTCGCGGCAGTACCCCGGGGTGGCGCCGCAGCTCGACGCCGTCACCGCCGACACCGACCTGGTCACCCTCACCATCGGCGGCAACGACAACAGCACGTTCATCGGCGCCCTGCTGGCCTGCGGGTCGATCGGCTCGCTCACCGCCGGCCACGGGAACCCCTGCGAGCGCACCTACGGCGACCGGTTCACCCGCCAGGTCGAGGAGTCCACCTACCCCGCCGTCCGGCAGGCGCTGGAGGACATCAGGGCCCGCGCCCCGCACGCGCGCGTCGCGATCCTCGGCTACCCGTGGATCGTGCCGGCGGAGAAGGGCTGCTTCGCCAAGCTCCCCGTCGCCGCCGGGGACGTGCCCTACCTGCGCGACCTGCAGGCCACGCTGAACCGCGTCATCGAGCGCGCCGCCGACGAGACGGGCGCGACGTTCGTCGACCTCGCCGAGCGCAGCGAGGGTCGCGACGCGTGCGCCCCGGCGGGGGAGCGCTGGGTGGAGCCGCTGCTGTTCGGCACCAACGTCGTGCCCGTGCACCCCAACGCGCGCGGGGAGAGCGCGATGGCGGACGCCGCCCTGGACGTGCTCGGCTACTGAGCCGCCCGGCGCGCCCGGCCGGTCACTCCGCGGGCGGCACGACCGGCGTCGGTGTGCCGCCCGTGATCCGCACCAGCTCGTCGAACGACGTCGGGAAGACGGTGCGGGCGTGCCCCGCGGCCGCCCACACGACGTCGTGGTCGCGCAGGTCGACGTCGACCAGCGTGCGCACGGGCGCGGGGTGGCCGACGGGCGCGACGCCGCCGATCACCTGGCCGGTGGCGCCGCGCACGGTGTCCTTGTCGGCACGGGCGAGCCGCCCCCCGAGGCGCGCGCCCAGGAAGTCGGTGTCGACGCGGTGCGCTCCGCTGGTCATGACGAGCACGGGCTCGTCCTCGAGCGTGAAGACCAGGGAGTTCGCGATCGCCCCGACGGGCACGCCGAGCGCCTCCGCCGCGCGGGCGGCGGTGGTGGCGTGGTCGTCGAGCCAGCGGACCTCGCCGTCGGCACCGGCGGCGTCGAGCGCGGCGCGCACCTTGTCGACCGCGGGGTGCGAGGGAGCGGGGGTCGACGGTTCGGGGTGCGACGGTTCGGGGTGCGAGGGCGTCGGGGCCTGGTCGCCGCCGGTCGGGGCGGGGGTGGCGTCGCCGGCGGCGGGCGCGGCGGCGAGGACGGGCACGGCGGCGGGGGGCAGCTCGTCGGCCAGCGTGACGTCGTCGCCGGACAGCCAGCGCAGCCACACCGTGCGCGGGTCGCCCTCGAGCACCAGCGCGCGGACCAGCAGGGTCAGCGGGATGGCAAGGATGGCGCCGAGCGGGCCGATGACGAAGGTCCAGAAGACCACGGAGACGAAGCTCAGCGTGAGGCTCAGGCTCACCGCGTCGGAGACGAACTTGGGCTGCACCAGAACCTGCAGCACCACGTTGACGACGCAGTAGACGGCGGCGACCGCGAGGGCGAGGGGCCAGCCGCCCACGACGAACGCCATGATGACCGGCGGGATGAGGCCGAGCACGAAGCCGATGTTGGGGATGAAGTTGGTGACGAACGCGAGGATCGCCCACACGACGGGCGCCGGCACGCCGAGCAGCGCGAGGGCGAACCCGTCCACCACGGCCACGACCGCACCGAACGACGCGTTGACCACGAAGTAGCGCCGCACGCCGGAGCTGAACCGGGTGGCGCGCGCGATCTGCGCGCCGTGGGTGGCGCCGAAGACGCGGGACGCCGTCGCGTACCGGGCGGCGTCGGCCGCCATGAAGATCGCGTACGCGAGGACGAAGAACAGCGCCGTGGCGATCGACAGAGCGATGCTGCTCACGCTGCCCGCCACGGCGAGCACGCGCGACGGCTCCAGGAACGACGACGCCGCGTCCGCGATCTGGGCGTCGAAGCCCAGGGCGGACAGTTGCGCCGCGATGTCGTCGACGGACTGCTGCAGCTGACCGAGGTACTCGCGCACGAGGCCCGCGAACTGGTAGCCGGCGAAGACGAGCATCGCGAGCAGCGCCGCGAGGATCAGGTAGGCGACGACGATGACCGCCGTCGTCGCCAGCCACCGCGGCCAGCCGCGCGCCTCGAGCGGCCGCCGCACGGGGTGGCAGATGATCACGATCACCGCGGCGAGGAACACCGGCGCGAGGACGTCCCTGGCCCAGTACATGCCGGCCAGGACCAGGACGGCCCCGCCGAGCGACAGCAGGGTGCGGGTCGCGGGGTTGAGCCCGCCGTGGTCGGTGGTCGGGCTGCCGGTTACGGGCGCCGGGGTCGATGTCACCCCGCGACCCTAGCGACCACGCCGGGCGCCGTCCTGCTCGACCACCTGTCGGGTCAGATCCATCGCTTCCCGCGGAACACGGCGAACAGCGCCACGCTCACGCCGAGCATCGCGACGAGCGCGGCCGGGTAGCCCCACGACCAGTGCGTCTCGGGCATGACGTCGAAGTTCATCCCGTAGACCGTCCCGACGAGCGTCGGGGCGAAGAGGATGGCCGCCCAGCCGGAGATCTTCTTGACCTCCTCGCCCTGGCGGATGCTCACCTCGGTGAGGTGCGTCATCTCCTCGTTCTGCCGCTGCGCGACGAGCGTCGCGTTCACCGTGAGGATGTCGCGCAGCGCGGCGCGGAAGGACTCGACGCGGTCGGCGACCTCGGTGAGGTGGTCGGCGACGTCGCGCAGGTACGCCTGCATCTCCTCGGTGACGCCGTACTTCTCCGCGCCCTTGGCGAGGGACCCGCACACGCGCTGCAGGGGGCGCACCGCCCGCTGGAACTCGACCACCTCGCGGGACAGCTCGTAGATGCGCCGCGACACGGCCGCGTCACCGCCGAACACCTCGGACTCGATCTCGTCGATGTCGGCGTCCAGGCCGGCGACGACGGGGGCGTAGTCGTCGACGACGCGGTCGACGATCGCGTACAGCACGGACTCCGGGCCGCGGGCCAGCATGCCGGGGTGCGCCTCGAGGTGGGTGCGCACGGCCGCCAGGTCGGGGCACGCCCCGTGCCGCACGGTG
This sequence comes from Isoptericola sp. NPDC060185, assembly GCF_042728595.1. Lineage (NCBI taxonomy): Bacteria > Bacillati > Actinomycetota > Actinomycetes > Micrococcales > Promicromonosporaceae > Isoptericola > Isoptericola sp. NPDC060185. The sequence goes on from NZ_JBHWYY010000057.1 coordinate 15,282, forward strand.
ACGACGAAGTCGGGCCCCACGAACACGTGCAGCTCGGAGAACTCGACCGACTCGGTCGCGTCCACGTACCGCGCGGCGTGCAGCACGACGAACAGCGTCTCGCCGTAGCGCTCGATCTTGGGCCGCTGGTGCGCCACGATCGCGTCCTCGACGGCGAGCGGGTGCAGGTCGAACTCGCGCGCGAGCTGGGCCAGCTCGTTCTCGTCGGGCCGCTCCAGGCCGATCCACGCCATCCCGCCCGGGCGGGAGCGCAGCTCGCGGAACACCTCCGCGAGGCGGGTGAAGCTGGCCACGCGGCGGCCGTCCGCGTCGTAGAGGGCGGCCTCGACGATGGAGGACCGGCCGGGCAGGTCGCGGCGGTCGAGGCGCTCGCCGTCTGGCCGGTCCGCGTCGCGTCGCGCGCTGCCGAGGCGGCCGCCCGCGCCGCTGGCCGGGGTGGCGCGGCGGGGGCGCAGGGCGCCGAGCAGGGGGCGCGTGCGGACGGTGCGGGTGCTGGAGGTGAGGGACATGGCGGACTCCGAGGGCAGGCAGGGGCGAGGCGGGGCGCATCGTGCTGTGCATCGTTCCCGCGACTGCGGCTCGGCCGAGGCAGCCCGGCGACGTCCCGGGGCGTGCCACGGGAGGAGCGGGGAGCTCGGGAGGGGGCGACGCGGCGGTGCGCGTCGCGGCCGCCCGGACGTGTGCCGGGCGGGGAGCCGTCAGTCGCGGCTCGGACTACTGGGAGGCTCGCTACGGGTCATGTGCGTGCACCTCCCTCGTGTGTGCGGCGGTCGCCGCTGCTGCTCAGGCCGCCGCCCAGCATATCCGCGGCGGCGCCGGGAGGCCACGCCCGCCACCCGCCGGGCGGGGTGATCTCCGCGACGTCGGGGTGCTCAGCGCCGCGGGTCCACGAGGACCATCCCGGCGCGCAGGGTGTCGTGCAGGCCCGGCAGCAGGCGCGCGCCCTCGTCGAGCCCGACGACGCGGTCGACCAGGGCGGCCGGGCGCAGCGTGCCGTCGGCGACGCGCGCCAGCATCTCGGGGTAGTCGGCGGCGGCCATGCCGTGGCTGCCGAGCACGTCGAGCTCCCAGCCGATCACACGCGACATCGGCACGCGGGGGTGGCCGCCGACCGGCGGCAGCAGGCCCACCTGCACGTGCCGCCCCCGCCGCCGCAGGCTCCCGATCGCGTCCGCGCAGGTGCGCTCGCTGCCGACGGCGTCGACGCTCACGTGGCACCCGCCCGTGAGCTCCTGCACCACGGCGGGCACGTCCACGCCCTCGGCGGCGAGCACCGTGCGCGCGGCCCCGGCCCGGCGCGCGGCGTCGAGAGCGCCGTCGTGCCGGTCGACGGCGACGACCTGGGCGCCCAGCGCGGCCGCGACCATCACGGCGCTGAGGCCGACCCCGCCCGCGCCCACGACGACGACGCGTTCGCCGGGCTGCACGCGGGCCCGCCCGACGACGGCGCGGTACGCGGTCGCGAAGCGGCAGCCCAGGCTCGCGGCGGTGGCGTCGTCGACGTCGTCGGGCAGGGCGACGAGGTTGGTGTCCGCGGCGTGCAGCACGACGAGCTCCGCGAACGACCCGGCGTGCGTGAAGCCCGGCTGGGTCTGGTCGGGGCAGACCTGCGCCTGCCCGGACCGGCACCAGTCGCAGCGTCCGCAGCCGCAGACGAAGGGGGACGTCACGCGGTCGCCCACGCGCCACCGGCTCACGCCCCCGCCGACGGCGGCGACGACGCCCGCGAGCTCGTGGCCCGGCACGTGGGGGAGCGCGGTGATGTCCGTGTCGTGGCCGGCCCAGGCGTGCCAGTCGCTGAGGCACAGGCCGCTGGCGTGCACCCGCACCACCACGCCGCCGGGCGGCGCCTCGGGCTCGGGCACGTCGCGGACCGTCACCGGGCCGCCGAACCGGTCGAACGTCATCGCGCGCACGGGCCGATCCAACCACGGACTCGACCCCGGACCTGTCAGGACCAGGGCGACGAATTCCAGGTCCTGGTCCTGACAGCTCGCGCCGGGTGACGGGTCACGATTGGGCCACGGGAGGGGCGCGCGGCTAGGTTGCGCGCGTGATCCAGACCCGGTCGTGGGCGACGTCGCTCGCGTGCTCCCTGTTCCTCCTCGTCCTCGCGGCGCTCGCCGTGTGGTCGGTGCTGCCCCCGTCGCCGCGCCCCGCCGACGCGGCCGCCGACGAGTTCAGCGCGGAGCGCGCGTTCGCCACCGTCGAGGCGATCGGCACGCAGGTGCACCCGCACGGCACGGCCGCCGCGGCCGACGTCCGCGACCGGATCGTCGCCGACCTGCGGGACCTCGGGCTCGACCCCGACGTCACTGAGGGCGTGGGCATGTCGGGACGCCTGGGAGACCAGAGCCGCGTCGCCGCCACCACCAACGTGGTCGCCACGATCGAGGGCACCGACTCCACGGGCCCCGTCTTCTTCGTCGCGCACTACGACTCCGCCGAGGTGTCGCACGGGGCCAACGACGACGGGGCCGGCGTGGCGACCCTGCTGGAGACCGCACGCGCGCTCGGCGCCGGCGAGCCCCTGCGCAACGACGTCGTCCTCGTGTTCACGGACGCCGAGGAGGCCTGCCTGTGCGGGGCGGAGGCCTTCGCGCACGCCGACCCGCGGGCCGCCGACGGCGGGGTCGCCGTCAACGTCGAGGCCCGCGGCTCGTCGGGCCCGGCCATCATGTTCGAGACCTCCGACGGCAACGCCGCGCTCGTCGACGCGTACTCCCACGTGCCGTACCCGGTGGGCAGCTCCATGGCGGTCGAGGTCTACCGGATCCTGCCGAACGACACCGACTTCTCGCCGTTCCTCGACGACCCGCAGAGCCGGTTCACGGGCCTGAACTCCGCGTACATCGATGGCTCCGCGACCTACCACGCGCCCCAGGACACCCCCGACCGGATGTCGCTGGCGAGCCTGCAGCACCACGGGTCGAACGCCCTGGCCCTGGCGCGCGAGCTCGGGAACGGCGACGCCGCGGCGCTCGCGCGGCCCGCGTCGGACGACGCCACCTACTTCCCGCTGCCGGGCGGTGTGCTCGCGCGCTACCCCGGCTGGCTCGTGTGGCCGCTGGCCGTCGCGGCCGTGCTCGCCGTCGGGGCCCTCGCCGTCGTGCTCGCCCGCCGCGGCGAGGTCCGTGGCGAGCGGACCGGCGCCGGCCGCCTCGCGCTCGGCTTCGCGTCCGCGCTGATCCCGCTCGTCGGGGCCGTCGTGGGATCCATGGCGCTGTGGTGGGTCATGACCCTCGTGCGGCCCGGCTACGCCGAGATGCTCGACCCGTGGCGGCCGTGGGGCTTCCGCGTCGCGCTGCTCGGCATCGTCGCGACCGTCCTCGTCGCCTGGTTCGTCGGGCTGCGCCGCTCGCTCGGCGGGCCCGCGCTCGCCGTCGGCGCGCTCGGCTGGCTCGCCGTGCTCGGCGTCGTGCTCGCCGCCGTCACCCCCGGCGGCTCCTACCTCGCCGCACTGCCGGCGCTCGCGGGCGCCGTGGCCGGCCTGGTCGCCGTCACGGTGGCACGCGGGACGGTCGGCCGCCGGGTGGTCGTGACCCTCGGCGCGGCCGTCGGGGTGGTCGTCATCGTGCCGATCGGTCTGCTGTTCTTCCCGGCGCTCGGCCTGGCGACCGGGGCTGCCCCGGCCGTGGTCGCGGCGCTCCTCGGCCTCGCCCTCGCGCCGGTGCTCGCCGTGCTGCTCCCGCGCGGCCGGCGCCTCGGCCTCGGCCTGGTCGGGTCGTGCGCCGTCGTGGCCGTCGGGGCTCTCGTCGTCGGGTTCGTCGTGGACCCGTTCGACGCCGAGCACCCCGAGCCCACCCGCCTCGCGTACGCGCTGGACGCCGACACGGGCACCGCGCACTGGGTCTCCGACGAAGAGACGCCGAGCGACTGGACCGCGCAGTACGTGGACACCGAGACCGACCTGTCCGAGCCGTTCCCGATGTTCGCCGACGAGGTCTACGCGGGCGACGCCGAGGCGGCCGACCTGCCCGCCCCCGTCGTCGACGTGGTGGACAGCGAGCCCGACGGCGACGCGCGCCGCCTCACCCTGCGGGTGACTCCGGGCGAGGGCGCGCCGATCGGCACCAGCGACGCGCTGCGGTACGTGCAGCTCAACGCCGGGGGCGTCGAGGCGGCGACCGTGGCGGGCCGCGAGGTCCCGGTCGACGCCGGTGCTCTCGACACCCGCTTCTACGCCCCGGGCGCCGACGGGTTCGAGGTCGTCCTCACCGTCCCCGCGGGCCAGCCGCTCGACCTGCGGGTCGTCGCCGCCGGCGGCGGGCTCGAGGACCTGCCCGGGTTCGTCGAGCGCCCCGCCGACGTCGGCGTCGCCGGGTCGCACACGTCCGAGCTGGTGCTGGTCGGGACGTCCGTCACCCTCTGACCGGGATGACGGCGGCGGTCACCCGGCCGGCTCCGGCCGGGCGACCGCGTCGGCCAGCTGCGCCGGCGCCTGGATGCAGTAGGAGTCGGTGAGCAGCTCGGCCATCTCCTCCCAGTCGGTGCGCGCGTCGAGCACGACGCCGACGACGTTGCCGCCCCAGCCGGCGCGGAAGTACGGGCCGCCGAGGTGCTCGAACGCCTGCACCTCCTGAGGGTCGGCGCGGAACGTCACGCGGAACAGCTGGTCCTCGCCGCCGAAGACGTGCGCCACGGTCGCGCGGCGGACCCGCCATCGCACGCCCGTCCAGGCGTCCTCCTCGGCGCACTCCGGGAATCGCAGCAGGCCGCGGAGGCGGTCGACGAGCTCGGGCGGTACGTCAGGGCGGTCGGGCACAGCACGAATCTGCCACGGCCCGCCGACACCGGGCGGGCCGCTCAGCCCAGGCGGGCCGTGATGACGAGGTCCTCGCCGACGTCGATGCGCACGTCGGTGAGGCGGACGCCGGGCGGCAGCGCCGCGGCGAGGTCGTGGCTCTGGTTGCCCGCGGCCTCGACGCGTCCGCGCACGGTGGCGAGCAACGCGGCGACCAGCGGGTTGCCGCTGGAGATCCGCACGTCGCCGACGGTGAGCACCATCTGCGCGTCGACGGACGCCGACGCCGTCGCGGACACGGCGGCCGACAGGAAGCCCTTGCGGATCTTCGCGTCGATCCGCAGGCCGGCCGCGCGCGGGCCGCGCGAGTCGATCTGCACGTCCAGGTCGCTCAGCGTGACGCCCTGCGACTGCAGCGACACGGCCAGCAGCCCGTGCACGGTGGCGACGAGGCCCGCGCGCGAGACGGCGACGCTGGCCTGCCCGGTGACCGGGTGCGCGTCGTCGGGCTCGACCGGCTCGACGCCGACCTGGCCGTCGGACCCCTCGACCCAGGCGAACCGCAGGCCGGACGCCTCGACGAGCACGTCGACGGGGAGGTCGACGGCCGTGAGTGGGTGGGCGTCGACCCGCAGCCGGCGCACCGCGCCCTCCTCGCGCGACACGACCGTCGCGGGCGACCACTCGACGCCCGGCGCCTTCTGGTGCGCGCCGAACGCGACGCCCGTCAGATCCAGCTCGAGCGAGGCGACGTCCGCGCCGTCCAGCACCGCCCGCACCCCGGACCGGTCCAGGCCTGCCACGCCGGGGCCCGCCGCGCGGACGGCGAGGGCACGCAGCCGGGCGGCGAGGTCGTCGCCCGACGTCGGGCGCGGGGCAGGGCCGAGCGGCAGCAGCTGCGGTGAGGTCATGCGCGCGAGCCTAGTCGGCGCTCGCGAGGTGACTCGTCGCGGCGAGCTCGACCAGCGTCCGGTTGCGCCAGCCGTCGTCGTGGGCGAGGTGCGTGATGGCGCCCGGCGAGGTGGCGAAGGTGGCGAACCCGGCCGCCTCGACGGGGACGCGCAGCCACGTCGTGACGACGAACGTGTGCGCGAAGCCGTGCGTCACCACCACGTGGTCGTGGGCCTCATCCGCCATGAGGCCGGCGACGCACGCGCCGACCCGCTCGGCCACCTCGCGCCGCGTCTCCGCCCCGGGCACCGGGCCGCGGTGGTCGAGCCGGTCATCGTCCGGGGCGTGGACGCGCCGCGCGTCGAGCCAGGCGTTCGGCCGGCCCTCGGCGTCGCCGAAGCTGATCTCGCGCAGCCGCCGGTCCCGCTCCGCCGCGACCCCGAGCGCCGCGCCCACGACGTCCGCGGCCTCCGCCGCCCGGGCGAGGTCGGAGGTCGTGACGCGCACCGGTCGCCCCGGCTCCGGGCGGGCGTCCAGCCGCCGGCTCAGCTCCGCGGCCACCCGGTGCGCGTCGGCGCGGCCCCGGTCGGTGAGGCGCGAGTCGTACCAGCCGCCGACGAGGCCGGCGGCCGTGTGCTCCGCGTGCGGGTGGGCGACGACGAACAGGCTGCGTCTCATGCCGCCATCCTGCCCGTCCCGCAATCCTGTCCGCCGCCGCGCCGGGATCTCGTCAGCGCGCGACGCCCAGCAGGTCGGCGTCGATGGACGCGGCCGCGAGCTGGCCCGCCGCCATCGCCGCGGTCACGGAACTCACGGGCATCGGGAAGTCGGCGGTGTGCGCCAGGTCGCCGGCGGCGAGGACGCCGGGCAGGCTCGTACGTGCCATGGCGTCGACCGCCACGCAGCCGGAGTCGCGCAGCTCGAGGCCGAGCCGGTCCGCGAACGGCGCCGACTGGCGGAGGGTGGGCGCGACCATGACGCCGCCGAGCTCCTCCGCCGCGCCGCCGTCCAGCACCGCCCGGGCGCCCGGGTGGCCGCCGGGCAGCGTCAGGGGCTCGAGCCGCAGCACGCGCTCGGGCCGGACCGCGACGCCGCGGGCGTCCAGCGCCGCGCGGACCTGCGGGTCGACGCCTGCGCCGTCGGCGAGCACGACGACGCGGCTCGCGATGCGCTCGATCAGGCCGGCGACGCGCGGGGAGTGCGGGCCCGCCCCCAGGATCGCCACCGGCGTGCCGGAGAACTCGTGCCCGTGGCAGTAGGGGCAGTGCGCGGCGACGGTACCGAACAGGGCGTCCAGGCCCGGCGTCGCGGGGAGCTCGTCGCGCACGCCCGTGGCGAGCAGCAGGCGGCGGGCGGCCACGTCGCCGGCGTCCGTGCGCACGACGAAGCCGTCGGCGGGGGACGTCGGGTCGAGCGGGGCGATCTCGCGCGCCGTGGTGCGCCGCAGCTCGACGGTCTCGTAGGCGGCCAGGGTGCGGTGCGCGGCGGCGCGGAACTCCGCCGGCGCCGCGCCGTCGAAGCCGAGCACGTTGTGCATCGCGTCGGTCGGGTCGTTGCGGTAGGTGCCCGAGTCGAGCACGACGACGTCGCGGTGCGTGCGGCCGAGCATCAGCGCGGCGGCGAGGCCGGCGGGGCCGGCGCCGACGATCACCGCGTCGTGGAGGGTGGGGCGGGGGTCGCTCATGGCGTCTCCTTCGAGGGTCGGGTTGCGTGCTGCCCCCAGGCTGTGACTTCATGTCAACATGAAGTCAAGCGGTGGGGTGGAACCGGCGACCTGGAGCGTGGGCGAGCTGGCGGAGCGGTTCGGCCTGGAGACCCACGTGCTGCGGTACTGGGAGGAGGTCGGCCTGCTCGACCCGGCCCGCGACGGCGCCGGGCGGAGGCGCTACGGACCCGACGACGTGGTGCGCGTCGCGACGATCCTCAGCTCCAAGGTGGCGGGCATGAGCCTGGAGCAGATCCAGGTGCTGCTGGACGCCGGGGCGTCCGGGCAGGGCGCGCGCGAGCGGCACGAGGTGCTCACGGCCCACCTCGCCGAGCTCGACCGCCGACAGGAGGAGATCGACCGCTCCCGGCACATGACGGAGCACGCCCTGTCGTGCCGGGCGCACGACATCGCCACCTGCCCCCGCTTCCGGGAGCACGTGCAGGACCTCGTGGACGGCACCCGCACCTGGCGCGACGTGCACCCGGTGGCTCTCGTCCCGGCCGGGGCACGCTCGTGAGCGCGGGGGCGGCGGGCCCGGGGGTGAACGGCGAGCGCCCCGGGCCGCGCGAGCTCGGCATCGTCGTGGGCGACCTGCCCACCGGGCCGGCGAACGCCATCACCGACGTCGCCGGGGTGCGCGTCGGGCACGCGACCCTGCACGAGGGCCAGCGCCTGCACACCGGCGTGACGGCCGTCGTGCCCGACGCGCTGGGTGTCGGGCCGGGCCAGCGCCGCGCCCTGCCGTGCGGGCTGTTCGTGGGGAACGGGTTCGGCAAGCTGGTCGGCGCCACGCAGCTGGAGCAGCTCGGCGCGATCGAGACGCCGGTCGTCCTCACCGCGACGCTGTCGGCGTTCCGCGCCGCGGACGCCCTCGTCACGCACGTGCTGGCGTGGCCCGGCTACGAGGAGGTGCGGTCGCTGAACCCTGTGGTGGGGGAGACGAACGACGGGTACCTCTCCGACATCCGCGCCCGCCCGATCACGGAGGCGCACGTGCTGGCCGCGCTCGACGGCGCGACGGCCGGCCCGGTGGCGCAGGGCTGCGTCGGCGCGGGGGCGGGCACGTCCGCCCTCGGCTACAAGGGCGGGATCGGGACGGCGTCGCGCCGCGTCGAGGTGGCGGGCGAGACCCGCACCGTGGGGGCGCTGGTGCAGTCGAACTTCTCCGGCACGCTCACCGTGCAGGGGGTGCCGATGCCTGCGGCGGATCTGTTCGGCACCCCGTCGATCCCTTCGGCAGGGCGACGTGCCGAGGAGATCGACGGGCTGCCGAACAGACCGGAGGGGCCGGGGGTGCGGGACGGGAACTCCTGCATGATCGTCGTCGCGACGGACGCGCCCCTGGACGCACGGCGCCTGGAGCGGGTGGCCCGCCGCGCGGTGTTCGCGATGGGCCGCGTGGGCTCCGACTTCGCCCACGGCAGCGGCGACTACGGTCTGGCGTTCACCACGGCCGACCCGGCCGACCCGCTCCTGCCGGACGACGTCCTGAACCCGCTGTTCGCCGCCACGATGGACGCCGTCGAGGAGGCGCTGCTCGCCTCCGTGCTCACGGCCGTCACGACCGTCGGGCACCGCGGCACGGAGCGCGGCGTCCCGCACGACGCGCTGCTGGCTCGCCTCCGCGCGGCGGGGGTCGGCAGCTGACCGTCGGCGTCAGCCCTGCTTGGCCGCCTTGGCCGCCGCCTTCTGCGCCTTCTTGAACGTGCGCACCTCGGCGAGCGACTCCGCGCTGGTCACGTCGGCGATCGAGCGGCGCGACCCCTCGTCGCCGTAGTGGCCCGCCGCCTCCTGCCAGCCCGCGGGCCGGATGCCGCGCTGCTTGCCCAGCAGGGCGAGGAAGATCTTGGCCTTCTGCTCCCCGAAGCCGGGCAGCGCCCGCAGCCGCGCCAGCACCTCGGCGCCCGTGGCAGGGCCGTCGGCCCCGGGCGTCGTCCAGAGCTTCGCGACGTCGCCGTCGTAGTCGTCCACGATCGCGCGGGCCAGCGCCTGCACGCGCCCGGCCATCGAGCGCCCGTACCGGTGGATCGCTGGGGGAGTGGTGGCGAGGGTGACGAACTCGTCCGGATCGGCGTCCGCCACCGCGTGCGGGTCGATGCTGCCGAGGCGGTCACGGATCTTGCGCGGCCCCGCGAACGCGTGCTCCATCGGGTACTGCTGGTCGAGCAGCATGCCCACGAGCAGCGCGAACATGTCGTCGCTCAGCAGCGCGTCGGTCTCGGGGTCGCCGGTGATCCAGAGTGGTGCGGTCATGGGTCCATGATGCCTCGCACGCCCTGAGGTCGGTCGTCTGTCACGAGGTCGGTCGACATCCCGACCTCGTGACAGA
>NZ_JBHWYY010000058.1:0-24260 GCF_042728595.1 Isoptericola sp. NPDC060185
CTTTTGGCCCTGTTTCGGACCGAAACAGGGCCAAAAGCCCACCCACAACCGTGCTACAGGTCGTAGGTGGCGACGACGGCGGCGTGGTCGGACCAGCGCTCCTCGTAGGTGGGGGCGCGGTCGACCTCCACCTTGACGGCGCGGGCCGCGAGCGCCGGGTTCGCGAGCTGGTAGTCGATGCGCCAGCCGCGGTCGTTGACGTACGACTGCCCGCGCCACGACCACCAGGTGAACGGGCCGGGGCCCTCGCCGCCGTGCTCCCGACCGAGGTCGGCCCAGCCGAGCTCGGTCGTCCAGCGGTCGACGTAGGCCCGCTCCTGCGGCAGGAAGCCGGCGTTCTTGAGGTTGCCCTTCCAGTTCGCGATGTCGACGTTGCGGTGGGCGATGTTGAGGTCGCCGGCGACCACGGCGGGGTGCTCGGCCCCGGCGAGCTCGGCGAGGCGCGCGGTGACCTTGTCCAGGTGCGCGTACTTGGCGACCATCGTGTGCTCCTGTCCCGGGCTGGTGGACCCGGAGTGCAGGTAGGCGGAGACAGCGGTGAGCAGGCCACCGCCGGGCAGCTCGACGTCGGCCTCGACCCAGCGGCCGGTGTCGACGGGCGGTTCGGGCTCGCCGTCGGGCCCGTGCGCGGCGAGGCCCGTCCGCACGGCGTGCAGGGGCAGGCGGGACGCGACCGCGACGCCTGCGCGCCCCTTGATCTCGCTCGGCAGGTGCGCCACGTGCCAGCCGTCGAGGTACTCGTGGACCAGCTCGTCGGGGGCGCGCACCTCCTGCAGCAGCAGGACGTCGGGGGTGCGGGCGGCGATCCAGGCGTCCATGTTGCGGCGGAAGGCGGCACGGATGCCGTTGACGTTGGCGGTGGCGACGGTCAGCAAGAAGATCTCTCCCGGAGGGTGACGGGGACGGCGGCCCCGATCCTCGCACGTCCTACCGACGACGCGGGCGGTCCGTGTCGTCACCTCGCCATGGTCGTCCGACGGGCCAGCCGCTGCCAGGTCGCGACGACCCCCGCGGTGACCCCGAGCTCGACCGCGAGCGCGCCCGCGTGGGTCCCCACCGCCCTCTCCGCGGCGGCGTAGGCGTCGGGGTCGACGAGCAGGCGTGCCGCGTACTCGTCGGCCTGCCGCTCGTCCCGGGCGTCCCCGTGCTCGTCGCCGGTCGGGCGGTGGCCGTACCAGGCGTGCCCGAGCTCGTGGGCGAGCGTGGACCGCTGTTGCGCCTCGTCGAGCCAGGCGTTGAGGACGATGACGCCGTCGTCGACGAGGAGGAGCCCACGGAGATGCTCCCCGAGCGCCCTGTCCCACACGACGGCCAGCCCGCGCCGGTCGGCCAGCTCGATCAGCTCCGGCAACGCCTTCACCGGTCAGTCGCCCCTCTGCCCCTGCTCGTCGAAGATCGACGTCTCGTCGTGGTGCGCGACGGCGCGCAGGTTGCCGACGGCGCCCAGGGCGGTGGGCGGTCCGTCGGCGGCGGCGAGCGAGGCGGCCTCCTCGGCGCGGCGCACGAGGTCGGTGAGCTCGAGCCCGAGCATGCGGGCGATCCGCCAGACGTCGGCGACCGTCGCCGAGCCGGTCCCGCTCGACCGTTCGATGCGCCCGAGGGTGGAGACGGAGATGTCGACGCGCCCGGCGAGATCCACGCGGGTCCAGCCCCGCTTCGTCCGCCAGGCCCGGACCTCGTTGCCGAGGGCGTGCAGGAAGTCCGCCTCCGAGTAGCGCGTATCACCCATGACCGGAAACCTACCTCGCGTGGTTCAAATGCACCAGATATGACATGCCCAACCATTGACGATGGTCATATCTGACCTCTAGCGTTTCTGGCGTGGCACACGGCCGGACGAGCGCCGTGTCGTGCCATGACCGATCGCTCGAGACAGCGAGCGCCGGGTGACGGTGCCGCGCGACCGCCCACCACCCGACGACCGACACACCCAGACCAGGACGACGAAAGGTCCCGATGAAACTGCACACCTCTCCTCGCGCCGCCGTTGCCGGCACGCTCACGCTGGCGTTGCTCGGGCTCGGAACCACGGCGGCCGCCGCGGAAGACCCACCGGGGGTCGACGACACGCCCGACGCGACAGCCGCGCTCGTCGCCAAGGTCGCCCCCGGCGACCGCCACGTGGTCGACGTCGAGGCCCGGGGCGGCGTCGCGCGGGCCTCGAGCGCTGCGGGGACCACGACGGTCCCGCTCGACGGTGGCGCGCCGATCGTCCTCGAGAGCCGCGACGCCGCGGTCCCCCGGCTCGAGGTGAACCTGCCCGAGAACCTCGCGCTCCGCGACGGCGCCGTGGCGGACGACGGCACCGTCGTGTTCCGGTCGCACGACGGAGGGGCCGACGTCGCCGTGCAGAGCCTCGACGACGGCTCCGCCCGCGTGCAGACGATCACGTCCAGCCCCGAGGGGCCGCACGAGTTCACCTACACGTTCGGCGACGACATCGTGCTGTCCCCGAACGGCGACGGCACGATCGAGCTCCTCGCCCCGCTCGACGGAGGTGGCGCCATCTCCCGGGGCACGATCGACCGCCCGTGGGCCGCAGACGCGAACGGCCGGCCGGTCGACACCCACTACACGGTCGTGGGCGACTCGCTCGTCCAGACCGTCCGCCCCGACACCGAGACCACCTACCCGGTCGTCGCCGACCCCCGCGTGGAGCGTGGCTTCGGGACCACCACGATCCGGTTCTCCAAGAAGGAGACCCGCACGCTCCGGGACGGCGCGACCGCGGGGCTGCTCGCGGCGTGGCTCCCGTTCCCCGCCGGCGCGATCATCGCCACCGCGTCCTACCTCGTCCGGCGGCAGGCGAAGTCCGCCGCGGCGCAGGGCAAGTGCGTGAAGATCGTCGTCTACGGGTGGCCACCCAGCACCTTTACCTGGTGGCCCCACACCTACTCCGGCGGCTACTGCAAGTGAACGGAGCGACCACGTGATCCTGGCCGTCCTCGGAGGACTGCTCTCGGCATTCCTGATGGCCTACGCGCGCGCCGCGCGGCGCTGGTACTGGTACCTGCTCTCCGCCGCCGTCGCCGTTCCCGCGCTCCTCGCCACGGCGTCCCGAGGGACCGATGCCGCCACGGCCGTGTTCCTCGCTCTCGTGGTCGCCGGAGCGTGGGTTCCCGAAGGTGCGTTCGCCGGCAGGCCTGGCCGGAGCTCGTCCGCCCCGGAGGACACCGGCCCGAACCACTAGCCCACCAACCCCGGCCGCAGACGGGCGCGGTGACGGTGCGCACCGTCACCGCGCCCTGGCTCTGCACACCAGATCCGTCATCGACGCTCGACCGACGAGGGCCCCATGACTTCCAGCGTTCCAGGCACGACCCCCACGTTCCGCTCAGACACTCATGCCGTGGCGATCGGGCAGGCCGTCAAGGCGGCGACCGCTCACGCCGGGCGAACCCAGGCAGAGCTGTCGACCGAGGCGGACATCGGGCTCAACAGCCTGTCGCGACGGTTGAACGGCCACGTGCCGTTCACGTTTCCCGAGCTCGTGCGTGTCTGCCGCGTCCTCGCGATCCCCCTCGCCGACCTGACGGAGCGCGCCGAGCGGATCGCCGCGTCCCGTTCGGCATGAGGACCGTGCCCGTCGTCACTCCCCGCGGTAGGCCACCTCCAGCCCGGCGACGTCGATCTTGCCCATCTTCAGCATCGCGTTCATGGCGCGCAGGTTCGCCTCCGTCGTGTAGTCGCCGGACAGCTCCTCGAGCTGCCTCGGGATCACCTGCCAGGAGATGCCGAACTTGTCCTTGCACCAGCCGCAGGGCCCGGGCTCGCCGCCGTCGGACGTCAGCACGTCCCAGTACCGGTCCACCTCCTCCTGCGAGTCCACGCGCAGGTAGAAGCTGAACGCCTCGTTCAGCGTGAACTCGGGCCCCGCGTTCAGCCCGGTCACAGGAAGCCCGGCTACCGTGAACTCGACGACGAACGGTTCGCCGGCCTCGGCCCCCGGGACGCCCTCGGGCGAGGTGAGCACGGAGTCCACCGACGACCCCGGGATGTGCTCGGCGTAGAAGGCCGCCGCCTCGTGCGCGCGGTTGTTCCCGAACCACAGGTGCGTGCGTGCGGTCACCATGGGCCGCTCCCTCCTGACGGGCACCGTCCCTCGCGGCCGGTGCGGCACACGTCCCGACCGGCGGGCGAACCGGAACTCATCGGTGTCGGTGCACCCCACCGGCGACCCGATCGACGAAGGTAGAGAACATGCCGCTTCCCGTCAGCCCCGAGATCCTGGTGGTGCTGGGCACCCGCCCCGAGGCCATCAAGTTGTTCCCCCTGATCCAGCGCCTGCAGGACCACCCGCGGCTGCGCCCGGTGGTCGTCACGACCGGGCAGCACAAGGAGCTCGTGGACTACGTGCTGCAGGAGGCCGGGTGCGAGATCGCGGCCGACCTCGGCGTGGGGCGTCCCGGGCTGACGCTCAACCAGCTCTCGTCGTCGGTGATCGCGGGGCTCGACGAGTTCGTCGCCGGCAGGTACGGGCCGCCGCCCGAGCGCATGACCGGGCGCATCCGCGAGGACCACTACCCCGCGGCCTGCATCGTGCACGGCGACACCTCCAGCGCGGCGGCCGCCGCCGTCGCGGCGTTCCACCTGCGCATCCCCGTGCTGCACGTCGAGGCGGGCCTGCGGACCGGCACCACGCTGTCCCCGTTCCCCGAGGAGCTCAACCGTCAGCTGATCGGTCGGATCGCGTCGTTCCACGCGGCCCCGACCCGGCAGAACGTGCAGAACCTCGTGCGCGAGGGCGTCGACATCGGCCGCACCTTCGTCACCGGCAACACCGGCATCGACGCGCTCCAGTGGGCGGCCGCGCGCGAGGTCCCGTACGGGCGGCCCGAGCTCGACTGGCTCGAGGACGACGCGACGTCGCGCGTCATCACCGTCACCGCCCACCGCCGGGAGAACTGGGGGGACGGCATCGCGTCCATCGCGCGCGCGGTCCACCGCCTGGCCGACGCCCACCCGGACGTCCGGTTCGTCGTCCCGGTGCACCCCAACCCCCGGGTGGCGCAGACCGTGCGCGCCGAGCTCGACGACGTCGCCGCCGTCACCCTGACGCAGCCGATGGAGTACCACACGTTCGCGCGCCTGCTCGCCCGGTCCACCGTGGTGATCACCGACTCGGGCGGCATCCAGGAGGAGGCGCCCACCTTCGGCGTCCCGGTGCTGGTGGCCCGCACGACCACGGAGCGCACCGAGGGCGTGGAGGCGGGCACGCTCGAGCTGGTCGGCACCGACGCGGACACGATCGTCGCGGCCGCCACCCGCGTCCTGACCGACCCCGCCGCGCACGCCGCGTTCTCCGACCAGCCCAACCCGTACGGCGACGGGCACGCCTCGGGGCGCATCGTCGACGCCCTGGAGCACCTCGTCTTCAACACCCCCGTGCCCCGCACGTCCGGCCCCGGCTTCGTCCGCGCCCAGGTGCTCGAGTGGGCCGGTTTCCACCGCACCGACGCGGTGGACGGCCCCGAGTTCGTGCGCGAGCCGGCGCCCGTCGACCGCGTGCCCCAGGACCTCGAGGGCGTCGTCATCGCCCCGAAGTCCACCGTCGACCCCTACGACGCCGACCTGTCCGAGGCCGGTCGGTCCCCGGTGACCGAGTGAGCGGCGTCGCGTCCGCCGCGACGGTGGCGGCGAGCGCCCCCTGGTGGGACCCGTACCGCGGCATGCCCGTGGGCGTGCAGGTGCTGATGTGGTTCCTGCTGGCCCTGACGCTGGTCACGTTCTGCGTGATCGTGTGGCTCGTCGTGCGCGCGTGGTTCGAGCGCCGGCGCCAGCGCAAGGCGGTCGAGGCCGCGCGCGAGGAGGACTACTTGTGGGTCTTCGTCGTTCCGGCGCTCAACGAGGAGGTGACGATCGCCGACAGCGTCAGCCGCCTCGTCGCCGTCGAGGCGACGCACAAGGCGATCGTCGTCGTCGACGACGGGTCCGACGACGGCACGCCGGAGGTGCTCGCCCGGCTGCGGGCCGAGGTTCCCGAGCTCCAGGTGCTGCGCCGCGAGCTGCCGAACGCCCGCGTGGGCAAGTCCGCGGGGCTCGACAACGCGTGGGAGTTCATCCACGACGAGGTCCTCACCGGCCGGTACGCCGGATGGCCGACGACGCGCGTCGTCGTCGGCGTCGTGGACGCCGACGGGCGCATCCCCGCCGACGCGCCCCACGCCCTGGCCGGGACGTTCACGGACGAGCGGGTGGGCGGCGTGCAGGCGCTGGTCCGGATCTACAACCGCCGGCACTACCTCACGTGGGGCCAGGACGTGGAGTTCGGCGTCATGGCGTACGTGTACCAGCTCGGCCGGTCCGCGTGGGGCACGGCGAACATGGGCGGCAACGGACAGTACGTGCGGCTCGCCGCGCTGGACGACGTCGTCACGACGGAGAACCTGCCCCCGGGGGTCGAGCGCGGTCCCTGGCGCGACCGCCTCACCGAGGACCAGGACATCGGCGTGCGGCTGATCCGCGCCGGGTGGCGCGGTCGCCAGACGGTCCTGACCACCGTCGACCAGCAGGGCGTCACGAGCATGCGCCGGCTGTTCAAGCAGCGCGTGCGCTGGGCGCAGGGGAACTGGCAGGCGTTCAGCCTGCTGCGCGGTGCGCTGCGGGCGCCGGTGTCGGTCGGGGCGCGCGTCGACCACCTCGCCTACCTGCTCATGCCGCTGCTGCAGCTGCTCATGGGCCTCGGCCTGGTGCTGTCGCTGGTGTTCTGGTTGTTCGGCGACGTCCCGTTCGTCTCCGGCTGGTGGCCGTCGCTGGTGTTCTTCGCGACCATCGCCCTGGTGCCGAGCTTCCTGTCCCTGCTCATGACCAACGAGCCGGGGCGGCACCCGTTGCTGCGCGCGGTGTTCGGCCTCTTCCCGTACATGCTCTACACCTGGCTGCTGTGGCCGGTGGTCACCGTCTCGCTCGTGCGCGAGCTGCTGGGGCGGCGCACCTGGACCAAGACGGACCGCGAGCCCCTCGACGCCAACCTGCCCGACGACGTCGAGCAGGATCCCGCGCCCGCGACCTGACGGTCACGACGCCGCGAGGCGCGCCTTCTCGTGCTCGACGTCGAAGGTCGCGGCGGGCCACTGCGGGTCGATGTCCTCCAGGGCGTCCAGGAGCAGCGCCTGGACGGCGAGGCGCGCGTACCACTTGGCGTTCGCCGGCACGACGTACCAGGGCGCGTGCTCGGTGGACGTGCGCTCGAAGACGGTCTGGAAGGCGTCCATGTACGCCGGCCACAGCAGCCGCTCGTCGACGTCGCCCGGGTTGTACTTCCAGTGCTTGTCGGGGCGCTCGAGCCGCTCGCCGAGCCGCGCCTTCTGCTCCTCGGGCGAGATGTGCAGCATCACCTTGACGATGCGGGTGCCGCGCGCCACCAGCTCGGCCTCGAACGCGTTGATCGCGCCGTAGCGCCGCTCGATCTCCTCGGGCGGGGCGAGCTCGCGTACCCGGCCGATGAGGACGTCCTCGTAGTGCGAGCGGTCGAAGACGCCGATGAAGCCCGCCGGCGGCACCTCCCGCGCCACCCGCCACAGGAAGTCGTGGGACAGCTCCTGCGGCGTCGGCTTCTTGAACGCGACCAGGTGGACGCCCTGCGGGTCGGTGGCGCCGATGACGTGGCGCACGATGCCGCCCTTGCCCGCCGAGTCCATCGCCTGCAGCACGAGGAGCACGGCCGGCGCGGACGGGTCCTCGCGGCTCTGGGCGTACAGGCGCTCCTGCAGCTCGTCGAGCTCCGCCTCGCCGGCGTGCAGGTCGGCCGCGCCGTCCTTCTTCTTCCCGTCGTACCCCGGCTTCGAGTCCGGGTCGACGTCCGCGAGGCGGAACCCCTCCCGGACCCGCAGCAGCTCGCCCGGCTCGCCCGACCACCCACGCTGGCTCTTCGCGATCATGGGCACATCATGGCGGACACGACCGGGCCCGTCGCCCCCGAGGGGGACGACGGGCCCGGTCGGTGCTCGCGAGGCGCGTGCCGGGGTCGGGCGGACCCTACTTCCGCGCGGCGCGCTCCGCGGCCTCCACCGCGTTGCGGAACAGCATGGCGATCGTGGTGGGGCCCACGCCGCCGACGCGGGGCGTGATCGCCCCGGCGACCTCGGCGCAGGACTCGTCCACGTCCGGCAGCAGCTTGCGACCCTCGTACCGGACCCCGCCGCCGACCACGGTGACTCCCGGCGTCAGGTGCTCGGGCTGCAGGATGCCCGGGACGCCCGCGGCCGCGATCACGATGTCGGCGCGCTTCGTGTACTCCGGCCAGTCGGGCACCCCGGTGTGGACGACGGTGACCGCCGCGTTCGCCGTCGGGCGCTTCTGCGAGAGCAGCAGGGCCAGGGGCCGCCCGAGCGTCGTGCCGCGGCCGAGGATGCAGACCTCCCGCCCGGCGACCGGGATCTCGTAGTGCGCCAGGATCGCCTCGATCCCCGCCGGCGTCGCCGGCACCGGACCGGGCATGCCCAGCGCGAGGCGCCCCATGTTCACGGGGTGCAGGCCGTCGACGTCCTTGTCCGGGTCCAGCGCGAGCATGGCCGCGTCGAAGTCGATCTGCGGGGGCGTCGGGTTCTGGATGAGGACGGAGTCGACGTCGTCGGCGTCGTTCATCTCGCGCACCGCGGCCAGGACGTCCGCCTGGGTGGCGTCCTGCGGGAGGTGGATGTGCGGCGAGGTGAAGCCGAGCTCGGTCGCCTTGTCCATCTTCATCCGGATGTACCCGGCGCTCGCCGAGTCGTCCCCGACGAGGATCGTGCCGAGGCCGGGGCGGTGCCCCGCCGCGACCAGCGCGTCGATCCGCGGTGCGAGGTCCGCGAAGACCGCGTCCGCGACCGGCTTGCCGGGCAGCAGGCGGGCCGTCACTGCTGCAGCCCGGGGTAGAGCGGGAAGTCGGCGGTGAGCTTCGCGACGCGGGCCGCGAGGGCGTCGACGTCGGCGGAGGCGCCGTCGCGCAGCGCGACCGCGATGATGTCCGCGACCTCGGTGAACTCGGCGTCGCCGAACCCGCGGGTGGCGAGCGCCGGGGTGCCGATCCGCAGGCCGGAGGTGACGCGCGGGGGGCGCGGGTCGAACGGCACGGCGTTGCGGTTCACGGTGATGCCGGCGTCGTGCAGGAGGTCCTCCGCCTGCTGGCCGTCGAGCGAGGAGTGGCGCAGGTCCACGAGCACCAGGTGCACGTCGGTGCCGCCGGTGAGGACGGACACGCCCTGCTCCGCGACATCCGCCTGGGACAGGCGCTCGGCGATGATCCGCGCGCCGCGCAGGGTGCGCTCCTGACGGTCCTTGAACGCGTCCGTGCCGGCGACCTTGAACGCCACGGCCTTGGCCGCGATCACGTGCATGAGCGGGCCGCCCTGCTGGCCCGGGAACACGGCCGAGTTGATCTTCTTGGCGTGCTCCTCCTTGCTCAGGATGAAGCCGGAGCGGGGGCCGCCGATGGTCTTGTGCACCGTGGAGGAGACGACGTCGGCGTGCGGCACGGGGCTCGGGTGCAGGCCCGCGGCCACGAGGCCGGCGAAGTGCGCCATGTCCACCCAGAGCTTGGCGCCGACCTCGTCCGCGACCTCGCGGAACGCGGCGAAGTCGAGCTGGCGCGGGTACGCGGACCAGCCGGCGATGATGACGTCCGGGCGGTGCTCGAGGGCGCGCTTGCGCACCTCGTCCATCTCGATCCGGTACGACTGCGGGTCCACGCCGTAGGCGCCGACGTCGTAGAGCTTGCCGGAGAAGTTGATCTTCATGCCGTGCGTGAGGTGGCCGCCGTGGGCCAGCTCGAGGCCGAGGATCTTGTCGCCCGCGTTGATGAGGGCGTGCAGCACGGCCGCGTTGGCCTGCGCGCCGGAGTGCGGCTGCACGTTGGCGGCCTCGGCCCCGAACAGGTCCTTGGCGCGGGCGATCGCGAGGTTCTCCGCGATGTCGACCTGCTCGCAGCCGCCGTAGTACCGGCGACCCGGGTAACCCTCGGCGTACTTGTTGGTCAGCACGCTGCCCTGCGCCTGCAGGACGGCGCGCGGGACGAAGTTCTCGCTCGCGATCATCTCGAGGGTGTCGCGCTGGCGGGCCAGCTCCCCCTCGAGGACGGCCGCGATCTCGGGGTCGAGCTCGGCCAGGGGCGCGTTGAACGTGGGGTCGGGAGTGCTCATCAGGCGTTCTCCTGCGTGTGTCGGACGGCGGTCGGACGATGTCGGACATGGTGCCGGGGCATCGTGTCAATCGGCGACCGGGCCCAGGCGAACGACCCGTCGTCTGCACAGCGCGTCGCTCCCCGGTGGTGATCCACCTGTACGCCAGTCGCGACTCTCGCGATCCTAGCCGATCCCCTCCGCCCGCCGCCGTGGTGCCCAGAGGGTGTCCCCAACCTGCCGAGGTAGTCCGATTCCCCGCGAGGTAGTGGTCCAGTCCACTACCTCGCGGGGATGCGGACTACCTCGGCAGGGCAGGTGTCGTAGCCCCAGGTCAGGCGGTCGAGCGGTCGAGGCGCAGCAGCCGCACGCCGTGCGCAGGGATGTCGACGTCGAGCACGCTGTCGCCGCCGGTCCCGGGGCCCGGGGCGCCGAGCGCCACCCGCTCGCCGGACCACACGTCGACGACGGCGCCGGGGCGCCCGGGCAGGCCCGCGGCCGCGGCGAGCACGCGCACGCGGCTCGGCTCGTCCGCGGTGCTGAACAGCCCGACCCAGCGCGTGGCGTCCGCGCCGTCGCCCGTGGCGGCGCCCCAGACGACCGTCTCGCCGCCCGCGGGGCCCTCGCGTAGCAGCTCGCGCCCGCCGGAGGACCGGTGCGCGACCTCGAGGACGCCGGGGTGGACGAGGTCCGCGACGGTGGCGGCGTCGGAGGTGGGCAGGTCGCCTCCCACGAACAGCGGCGAGCGGGCCAGGCACCACAGGCTGAGCATCGTGCGCCGCTCGTCGACGGTGAGCAGCGAGTCGCGCGGGGCGCCGCGCTCTGCCCGCAGGCCGATGCGCCCGAGCGGCAGCATGTCGGCGTCGGCCCAGCCGGCCGGCCCGGAGTGCGGCGCCCAGCGGGCCATGCGGCCGAGCTGCGCCTCGACGTCGGGCCAGCGGTCCCACAGGTCGTCGGAGACGCGCCACATGTCGGCGTGCTCGCGCAGGTGCTCCAGGTGCGCAAGGGAGAGGTCGGTGCCGGGCGACAGGGACACGACGACGCGCCGACCGTGGTTCAGCTCGGCACGGCGGACGGCGAGCGACAGCGCCTCGACGGCGCCCGCGTGGTACGGCGCCAACATGTCGTCGACCTTGAGGAAGTCGACGCCCCAGCCGACGACGTGGTCGATCATCGCGTCCAGCCAGGCCTGTGCGCCGGGGTGGTCGACCCGCAGGCCGTAGCAGTCGGAGTTCCACGGGCAGGTGCTGGTGGCGTCGGCGATCTCGCCGGTGCGGTACGGCGTGCCGAGCACGGGCAGATCGGCCTCGACGACCCGGCGGGCGATGCCGCGCATGAGGTGGATGCCGAACCGCAGGCCGAGGTCGTGCACGGCGGCGGCGAGCGGGGCGAAGCCCTGGCCGCCGGCCGCCGACGGGAAGCGCGCGACCACGGGCTGCAGGAACCCGCGCTCGTCGAAGAGCACGGGCGCGGCGGCGTTGTACCCGCCGGGCCGCGCGGTCGGCTCGTACCACTGGATGTCGACGACGACGGTGTCCCAGCCCGCGCGGGCCATCGCCCCGCCGTCGTGGCCGGCCAGGAAGCGCGCGTTGGCGAGCACCTCGTCCTCGGTCACCGTGGTGCCGTAACCGTCCCAGGAGTTCCAGCCCATGGGCGGGCGGGTCAGCACGGCGCGGTCGGCGGCCCTGTCGGCGGCCCTGTCGGCGGCCCTGTCGGCGGCCCGATCGGCGGCCGGCGTGGTCGGGTCGTGCGGCATCGCTCCCCCTCATGGCGCCCCCGGCGCTCGTACATCGTTGTAGAGGGCGCCATCCTGCCCTGCGGCGCGGCGCCCGGTCAACGGCGCGACGGCGCGCGGCGGCGGCCGGGCGGCGACCGGGCACACGCCTGTCCATCGTTGCAGAGCCGTGACCCGGGCCACTTGACCGCGGCGAGCGGCCCATGCCAGATTGGGCGCCGTCGATGGCTCTTCATCGATGTAAACCGCCCGGAGCGACGCCGCTCCGGCCGCGGACCGGATCTCCGAGAGGACCCCGTGATGAGGAAGTCACGCCTGATCGCCGGCATCGTCACAGCCGTGGTGGCCGCCGGCACCGTCACCGCCTGCAGCTCCGGCAGCGGGAGCGGCGGCTCCGACGACGGCACGCTCACGTTCATGTTCCGCGGCGGCGACGACGAGAAGAAGGCCTACCAGGAGGCCATCGACCGCTTCACCGAGGACACCGGCGTGAAGGTGAAGATGATCGTCACCTCGGCCGACCAGTACGCGCAGAAGCTCCAGGCCGCGGTCGCGGGGAACAAGGTCCCGGACGTCTTCTACATCGAGCAGGCCAGCCTCCAGTCCTACGTCGGCTCCGGCGTGCTCATGGACATCACGGACCAGGTGGCCGAGCAGGGCGTCGACCTCGACAACATCTGGCCCTACGGCGTCGACTCCTACCGCTTCGACGGCACCACGCAGGGCACCCCCGACGGCAAGCTCTACGGCCTGCCCAAGGACATCGGCCCGTTCGCGTTCGGCTACAACGCCGACATGCTGAAGAAGGCCGGCATCGACCGGCCGGACCCGGACAAGCCCCTGACCTGGGACGAGTGGCTCAAGATCTGCCAGAAGGTCACCCAGGACACCGACGGCGACGGCGAGACCGACCAGTGGGGCACCGGCCTCAACGTGCAGTGGAACTCGCAGTCCTTCGTGTGGAGCAACGGCGGCGACTGGACCAACGAGGACCACACGAAGGTCACGGTCGACAGCCCCGAGTTCGCCGAGGCGATCCAGTTCATCGCCGACCTCACCACCGAGGGCGTCACCCCCAATCCCGAGCAGGCGCAGACCCTCGACACCTACCAGCGCTTCATGGCCGGGGAGATCGGCTTCTTCCCCGTCGGCCCGTGGGACATGAGCGTCTACAACGACCTCGACTTCGAGTACGACCTCATGCCCTGGCCCGTCGGCAAGACCGGCGAGACGGCGACCTGGGTCGGCTCGCTCGGCATCGGCGTCTCCAGCACCACGAAGCTGCCCGAGGACGCCGTGAAGCTGGCGACCTACCTCTCCACGGACGAGTCCGCGCAGCAGACCCTGGTCGACGCCAGCGTGCAGATCCCGAACCGGATCGACACCGCCGAGCAGTGGGCGGCCGAGGTCGACGAGGACGACACGCTCAAGCCGAAGAACCGCCAGGAGTTCCTCGACATCGCCGAGGACTACGGCCGCGAGATGCCGGCGTCGTTCACCTACGGCGCCGAGTGGTACGACGAGCTGTGGGTGGGGATCCAGCCCGTCCTCGACGGCAAGCAGACGGCCGCGGACTACCTCGCCGAGGTGCAGCCGCGCATGCAGGAGCTGCTGGACCAGTCGAACGACCAGGCCGCGCAGGCCGCCGCCGCCGGCACCGCGCCGTGACGTCCACCGCCACGCCGGCCGCGGCCGGCACCCGCCCCGCGGCGCCGGACCCGGCGACCGCGCCCGCCCGGAGCGGCGGGAGCTCGCGGCTCCACCGCGCCGAGAAGAGGTGGGCGCTGCTGTTCGTCGCCGCGCCCGTCCTCGGCTACCTGCTCTTCATCCTCTATCCCACCGGGTTCGCGCTGTACGCGTCGCTGACGCGGTGGAACGGGCTCGGCCCGATGACGTTCATCGGGCTGGACAACTACGTCGCCCTGCTGCGCGACGAGCGGTTCCACCAGACGCTGTTCAACACGTTCTTCTACATGATCGGCATCCCGATCGGGCTGGCGCTCTCGCTCGCGCTGGCCGTGATGATGAACCGCAAGATCATCGGCCGCACGGCGTTCCGCACCATCTACTACGTGCCCGTGATCTCGTCGATCGCGGCCGTCGCGATCCTGTGGCAGTGGGCCTACAACGGCGACTTCGGGCTGGTGAACCAGTTCCTGGAGCTGTTCGGCATCCAGGGCCCTAACTGGCTGGCCGACCCGCTGTGGGCCATGCCCGCGATCATCATGATGGCCGTCTGGAAGGGCCTCGGGTACTCGATGCTGCTGTACCTGGCGGCGATCCAGTCCGTGCCCCGGTCGCTCTACGAGGCGGCCGAGCTCGACGGCGCGGGCGGCTGGCAGAAGTTCCGCTCCATCACGCTCCCGATGGTGCAGCCGGTGACCTTCTTCCTCGTGGTCACGCAGGTCATCGGCGGCGCCATGATCTTCATCGAGATCCAGATCATGACCCCCACCGGCGGCCCGGAGTACTCGACGGCGTCCGTCGTCTACCACATCTGGCTGCAGGCGTTCCGGTACCAGCAGATGGGCTACGCCACCGCGATGTCGGTGGTGCTGGGGCTCCTCATCCTCGTCATCACGCTCATCCAGTTCCGGCTGAACAAGCGCAACGCCGGCTTCGTCGTCGACTGAGGCCAGGGAGACACCATGACCACCACGACCCCCGCCACGACTCCCGTCCCCCCGCCCGCCGGGGAGGCCGCCGGCGGCCCGCGCCTGGGCCGCCGCACGCGCTCGCGCCTCACCGACACGGTCGTGTGGGTCGTCCTCGCAGCGGGCGCGGTCTTCATGATCGCCCCGCTGGTGTGGATGCTCTCCACGTCCCTGAAGACCAAGCTCGAGGTCTTCGCGCTGCCGCCGGTGTGGATCCCCCAGGTGCCCCAGTGGGACACCTACGTGCGGATGTGGACCGACTCGTACGTGCTCGACGGCATCAGGAACAGCCTCGTCGTGTCGCTCAGCGTCACGGTGATCGGCACGTTCACCTGCTCCCTGGCGGCGTTCGCGCTCGCCAAGATGCGCATGCCGTTCAAGAACGCGATCTTCATCGGCCTGCTCACGGGCATCATGATCCCGTTCCCGACGATCATGATCCCGCAGTTCGTGATGTTCTCGAAGATCGGCTGGGTGGACACCCTGTGGCCGCTCATCGTCCCCGCGATCTTCGGCAACATCGTGATGATCTTCTTCCTGCGCCAGTACCTGGCGAGCGTGCCGGACTCGCTCGTCGAGGCCGCGAAGATCGACGGCGCCTCCTACTGGCAGATCTTCTGGCGCATGATCATGCCGATCATCCGGCCGGCCGTCGCCGCCCAGTTCATCCTCTGGTTCATGGCGGTCTGGAACGACTACCTGGCGCCGATCCTGTACCTGAACACCCCGGAGCGGCAGACGCTCCAGGTGGTCATCGCCACCATGAACGTCCAGTACGCGACGCAGCGCGACTACCCGCTGATCATGGCGGCGTCCGTGGTCGCGGTGCTGCCCATCCTCGTGGTCTTCCTCGTCTTCCAGCGGCAGATCATCGAGTCCGTCGCCCTGACCGGCACGAAGGGCTGACATGACCGACACCTCGACCTGGGGCGGGCGGCACGTGCACGATCCCACCGCCGTGCGGGACGACGACGGCACCTACTGGCTGTTCTCCACCGACGCCCGCTCGGACGGCCCCGTGCGCGGCGGCGTGCAGGTGCGGCGCTCGGCGGACCTCGTGTCGTGGGAGCTGCACGGCTGGGCCCTGCCGGGCGTGCCCGGGCCGGCGGCCGACTGGTCCGGCGCCCAGGGGCTCTGGGCGCCCGAGGTGGTGCGCGTCGAGACGGCGGCGGGACCGCTGTGGCGCATGTACTACTCGGCGTCCACGTTCGGGTCCCGGCGCTCGGCGATCGGCCTGGCCGACGCGCCGCACCCCGCCGGCCCGTGGACGGACCGCGGGATCGTCGTGGCGAGCGAGCACGTGGAGCCGCCGGTCGGCCTCGGGCACCCCAACGCGATCGACGCGAACGTGGTGACGGAGCCCGACGGAACGCAGTGGCTGGTGTACGGGTCCTTCTTCGGCGGGATCCACGCGTTGCCGCTCGACCCCGCCACCGGCCTCGTCGCCGACGGCCTCGCCCCCGCGCCGGGGGCGCTGCACGCCGCGCCGGGCCGCCTGCTGGCCCGCCGGGCGCGGGCGGCCGACGGCGCGGTCGAGGGGGCGTTCGTGCTCCCCCGCCCGGGCGGCGGCTGGGCGCTGCTCGTCTCCTACGACTCCCTCGCGGACAGCTACCACCTGCGCGCGGCCGTCGGCGACTCCGTCGCGGGCCCCTTCCGCGACCGCGCCGGGCACCTCATGACCGACGTCGACGCCGACCCGTGGTCGGTCGGGGTGCCGGTGCTCGCCGGGCACCGGCACGCCGGCGGCCCGGGCATCCTCGCGCCGGGCCACGCGTCGGTGCTCACCGAGCGCGTGCCCGCCGCGGGCGACGGCTCGCTCGGGCGCCAGCTGCTGGTGCACCACGTGCGCGACGCCGACGCGCCCACCGAGCACCGGCTCCAGCTGCGGCGGCTCGTGTGGACGCACGACGGGTGGCCGCTCGTCTCCCCGCAGCCGTGGGCCGGCGTCCGCCGCGAGGTGGACGACCCCGCGCTCTGGCCGGTCCACGCCACGGTGCTCGACGGCACGTGGGAGCAGCTCACCCCCGGCGCCGACCCGACGCGCGTGCAGGACGCCGTCACCGGCCCGCTCGCCTGGCCGCACGACCAGCGCGCCGACGTCAGGGCCCTCGGCGGCGGCCGCTTCGCGTGGACCGCCGCGGACGGCGCGGCCGTGTCCGCCGTCGTGCACCCCGGGTGGGACGCCGTGCGCGACCGCGCGACGCTCTGCCTCGAGGCCCTGGACGACGCCGGCCGCGTCACCCTCGCGACGAGGCTCCCGTGACCGCCGCCGAGCCCCGCCAGGACGCGACCGGCACGGCGACCGGCACCGTCGCCGGAGCCGTGGCGGACGCCGAGGTGCCGGGCTGGGCGGGCGGCGTCATGCTCGCGCTGCGCTGGGCGACGCTGCTCGTCGAGGTCACCGTCATGGTGGTGCTGGGGACGCTCGCCGGCGGCGTGCTGCTCGGGCTTGGCCCGGCCCTGCGCGCGGGCGGCGTCGTCGCGCGGCGGATGACGGCCGAGCCCACGCCGTGGCGCACCTTCTGGCGCACGTGGCGCGACGGGTTCGGCCGCACCAACGCGCTGTTCGCACCGCTCTGGGTGGTGGCCGCGCTGCTGTGGTGCGACGCCGCCGCGCTGGGTGTGCTCGACGGCGGCGGGCTGACCGGCGGCCCGGGCCGTGCCGTGCTGCGGGCCGGGCTGCTCGTCGTCGGGGCGTGGGCGGTCGTCGTGCTGGCGTGCTGGCCGGTGGTCGTCGCGCGCTACGCGCGGGGCGCGGTGGAGACCTGGCGGCTCCTGCTGCTCCTCCCCCTGCTCGGCCCCGCGACATCCCTCGCGGTGCTGGTGGTGGCGGCCGTGACGGTCGTCGTCGGCTGGGCGCTGCCGCTGCTCGCCGTGCTCGCCGCCCCCGGCTTCTGGCTGTGGGCGACGGGCCGTCTCGCGGCCGACCGGCTCGACCGGATCGACGCGCAGGTCACGGGAGGCGCCTCGACCGGACGGTGACGCCAGCTCTCCCATCGGGTCACAAGAACTCTTGTACAACATCTCTTGTCGGTCTACGGTGGCGGGATGACGCAGCCACTGACACCACCCGAGGACCCGCGCCCCGACGACGCGCCGGAGCCGCCCGCCCCGGTGCGCACCGTCACCGAGGCGAAGGCCCTCGCCGCCCTCGCCAACCCCTACCGGGCCCGCCTGATGGACGCGCTCAAGGTCGACGGGCCCTCCACCGCGTCCGCGCTGGCCCGCCGCACCGGCCAGGCCGTCGGCAGCGCCAGCCACCACCTCAAGGTGCTGCACGAGGCCGGCCTGGTGGCCGAGGCGCCGGAGCTCGCCCGGAACCGGCGCGAGCGCTGGTGGCGCCTCGTCGCGCCGCGCCTGCGCTGGTCGCGCCAGGACTTCGCCGAGGACACCGCCGCCGTCACCGCCGCGCAGGCCGCCGAGGCCCTCAACCTCCAGCGCCAGGTCGACCGGGTGCGCGGCTGGGTCGCGAACGCCGAGTCCGTCCCCGAGTGGGACCGGGCCGCGTTCTCCACCGAGACGTGGCTGCACCTGTCGCCCGCCGAGCTCGCCGAGCTCGGCGACGAGATCACCGCCGTCCTCGTGCGCTGGGCGGAGCGCCCGCGCCCGGACGACGACGTCGAGCGCGAGCCCGTGCTCGTCTTCGGCCGCGGGTTCCCGGCCCAGCCATGACCGCCGCCCCGGGGAGGGCGGCCGCGCCGCCGGCCGTCCCGCTCACCCGCAACGCGGGCTTCCGCCGCCTCTGGGTCGGCGAGGGCGTCAGCGTGCTGGGCAACGCGACGACGTCGGTGCTGCTCCCGCTCGTCGCCGTGCTCGAGCTCGACGCCGGGGCCGCGGTCGTCGGCCTGCTCACCGCGGCGGCGTGGCTGCCGTGGCTGGTCGTGGGGCTGCCGGCGGGCGCGTGGGTCGACCGGCTCCCGGCCCGGGCCGTGATGATCGTGGCCGACCTGGTCGCCGCCGTCGCGATCGGTAGCGTCCCCGCGGCGGCCGCGCTCGACGCGCTGACCCTGCCGCACCTGGTCGGGGCCGCGCTCACCGCCGGCGTGAGCACGGTGTTCTTCCGCACCGCGTACGTCGTCTTCCTTCCCCAGGTGGTCCCCGACGACCAGCTCGAAGCGGCGAACGCGCGGCTGCTCGGCACCGAGTCGGGCATGCAGGTGGCCGGCCCCGGCGTCGGCGGCGCGATGGCCCAGGCGTTCGGCGCGGCCGCGGGGCTCGCCCTCGACGCCGCGAGCTTCGTCGTCTCCGCGCTCTGCCTCTGGCGCACCCGGCCGGTGCGCCAGCCCGAGCGGCTCCCCTCGGCGCCGCTGCGGGTCCGCATCCGCGAGGGCGTGGCGTTCGTGGCCTCCGACCGCTACCTGCGCTGGTTCGTCGTCGTGGGCGGGGTGTCCAACTTCGGGCTCACCGGGTACACCGCGCTGCTCGTCCTGTTCCTGGTGCAGACCGTCGGCCTCGGCCCCTCCGCACTGGGCGTCGTCATGACCGTCGGCGCCTGCGGCGGCCTGCTCGGCGCCGCCGTCGCGACGCGGCTCAGCCGGCGCCTCGGCAGCGCCCGCGCGACGGTGCTGCTGCTCGTCGCCGGCGGCCCGCCCGCGCTGCTCGTCGGCCTCGGCGGCGACGGCGCGCGGGTGGCCTGGACGGTGGCCGGGCTGTTCCTGGTCGGCCTCGCGGTCGTGGCGGGCAACGTGCTGCGCGGCGCCTGGCGGCAGCGCTACGTGCCGGCGCCGCTCATGGGCCGGGTCGTGACCACCAGCCAGTTCGTCAACTTCGGCACGATGCCGCTCGCCGGCCTGGCCGCGGGCGCACTCGGGGAGCTGATCGGCGTCCGCGAGACCGTGCTGCTCATGGCCGCCGTGCACTGCGCCGCGTGCCTGTGCGCGCTCCGCAGCCCCCTGCGCGGCCTGCGGGACATGCCGGCACCCCGGGAGGTGCCGCGGGAGCTCACGCCGACGCGCTGACCGCCGTCGCGAGCTCCTCGTTGCCGCCGGGCTGCACCGCGACCACCTTCTCCTCGCCGTCGCGGGCGTCGCCGGTGGACTCGCGGCCCACCACGCGGGAGTCGGGGATCACGCGGCGGAACGGCCGGTCGCCGCCGCCAGCGATCCGCTCGACGAGCAGGTCCACCGCGGTGCGGGCGATCTGCTCGCGACCCGGGTCCACCGAGCTGATCGTGGGCACCGAGTAGCGCACGTCGTCGACGTCGTCGAAGCCCACGAGGGCGACGGCGCCGGGCACGTCGACGCGCCGGGCGTGCAGCGCGTGCAGGGCGCCCAGCGCCATCGCGTCGTTGAGCGCGAAGACCGCGTCGATCTCCACGCCCGAGTCGAGCAGGCGGCCCATCGCCTCCGAGCCGGTGGACCGGTGCCACAGCCCCGCCTCGCTCACGAGCGCCGGGTCGTAGGGCAGGCCCGCGGCCGCGAGCCCCTGCCGGTAGCCCTCGGTGCGCAGCGCCGCCGAGCCGACGAGCTCGCCCTCGTGCGCGCCCACGACGGCGATGCGGCGCCGCCCGAGGGACGCGAGGTGCAAGGTGGCGGCGCGGGCCGCTGCCACGTTGTTCATGGTCACGTGGTCGGCGGCGGCGTCGAACACGCGCTCGCCCAGCACCACGAGGGGGAAGTCCACGGTGAAGAGGTCGACGTCGTCCTGGCCGAGCGCCAGCGGGGAGAAGATCACCCCGTCCGTGAGGTGCCGGCGGCGGCCGTCGAGCAGCTCGATCTCCCGGTCGCGCACGGAGCCGGTCTGCTCGATGAGCACGGTGAGGCCCTGCTCCTCCGCGGCGCGGATCACCGAGTCCGCGAGCTCCGCGAAGTACGGCAGCCGCAGCTCCGGCACCGCCAGCGTGATCATGTCCGTGCGCTGCGTGCGCAGGTTCCGGGCCGTGGTGTTGAGGCGGTAGCCGAGGGCCTCGATGGCCTCCTCGACCCGTTCGCGCGTCGCGGGCCGGATGTGCGGGTAGCCGTTGACGACGTTCGACACCGTCTTGATCGACACGCCCGCGCGCTGGGCCACGTCGTGCATGGTCACGCGCATGCCGCTCACCTCCCCGACCGTCGTCGGCCGTCGGACCGCGGGGCCTCCGCGACCGGGATCCAGACGCGCATCGGGCCCTCTCCTCGATTGCCCCACACAGCGTAGGGCACCGCCCGCACGGCCACGGCCATCGCTTCGTCGGGCGCGGCGTCGGGCGCGGTCGCGTACAGCGGGAGGCCCGCCGACCGTCGGGCGACGCCGTCGGCGAGGAGCGTCGCGCCCACGCCGAGCGCGGCGTCGGCCGGGCCGACCCGGACGCCCGCGTCGAGGTCGAGCTCGACGTCGTCGAGGGCGACGCCGGGGTGGTCCACCTGCTCCAGGCAGTGCACGACGGGGCCGCGGGCGAGCGCGACGCAGCCGCGCACCGCGTCCACGCGCGGGTGCGCGCGCAGGGCCCGGGGCTCCATCGGCAGCACGAGCCGCACCCGGCGCGCGCCCGCCGCCACCCGCAGGTACCCGCGCGCGTCCCGGGCCGCCGCGACGTCGACCGGCGTGCCGTCCACCTCCAGGCGGGTGCCAGCCGTGTCCGCCCAGCCGGGCAGGCGCAGCGCCAGGGGCACCGGCGACGGGGCGTCGGCCTCCAGCCGCACGTCGCCGTCCCACGGGTACCCGGTGCGCAGCCGCAGCGGGACGCTCGACCCGGGCACGACGAGGTCCGCGTCGGCGTACAGGTGCACGACGACGGCGCCGTCGCCGCCGGTGGTGGCGACCATCGTGTGCAGCGTCGCGACCAGGCGGGCCAGGTTGGGCGGGCAGCACGCGCACGCGAACCAGCCGCGCCGGCCGGAGGCCTGGTACTCGTCCGCGCCGTCGTGGCCGTCGCGCACCTGCAGCGGGTTCGAGTAGAAGAACGCCGTGCCGTCGGTGGACGCCGCGGCCGCGACCACGTTGTACAGCGCGTGCTCAAGCGAGTCGGCGTACCGCGACTCCCCCGTCGCCAGCAGCATCCGCCAGTCCCACAGCACGCTCGCGACGCCCGCGCACGACTCGGCGTACGCGCGGTCGGGCGGCAGCTCGTACGGGTCGCCGAAGGACTCGTCCTTGTGGCGCGAGCCCATGCCGCCGGTGACGTAGGTGCGCCGGGTGTGCGCGTCGTCCCAGAGGCGGGCGGCGGCGTCGAGCAGGCCACGCTCGCCGGTCTCGAGGTACAGGTCGGTCACGCCGGCCAGCAGGTAGAGCTGGCGCACCGCGTGCCCGGCGACCTCGTCGGCGTCGAGCACGGGCGTGGCGTCCTGGTGATAGGCGGGCTCGAACGGGCCGGAGCCCAGGCGGCCGTGGCCGCGCAGGCCGACCATGCGGCGCGCGGCGTCGAGGTAGGCCGGGTCGCCCGTCTCGCGGTACAGCTCCACCAGGGCCGACTCGACCTCGGGGTGGCCGCAGACCAGGTCCTTCCCGGCCGCGAGGCGTGCGACGACGTCGTCCGCCCAGGACATCGCGAGGTCGAGCAGGTCGTCCTCGCCGGTGGCGCGTGCGCGGGCGACGCCCGCCTGCACCAGGTGCCCCAGCACGTACAGCTCGTGGCCCCAGCGCAGGTCGGCGTACGGGACGGCCGACGGCGCGGCCCCCGCGGAGCCGTCGGACCCGAGCACGTGCGAGTCGAGGTAGCCCGACGGTGCCTGCGCCCGGCGCAGCAGGTCGACGACGCGCCGCACGACGTCCTCGTGCCGGGGCTCGCCCGCCCGCGCGGACTCCCACGCGACCGCCTCGAGCGTCTTGTGCACGTCCGAGTCGGCGAAGGCGAAGCCGCGGTACGGCCCGTCGTGGCGCTCCGGGTCGGCCGGGTCCAGGAGTCGGCGCAGGTTGTCGAGCGCGCCGGAGGTCTCCAGGGCGTCGAGGCAGTGCGGGACCGTCGCGGCGGCGTTGCGCTCCTGCCAGGCGCCGAGGTGCCCCGTGGGCGCCAGCCGCACCGCGTCCGCGGGCAGCGGCCGGGTGGTCGCCGAGGGCAGCGTGCCGCCCACCGGCCCGACGTGGTGCATGCCGAATCTCCTTCGAGTCGTCGGGCCAGAACGTCCCGGCCCACTGGTGCCGTCCCTGGCGACCGTGGTTGACTCTACATCGTTGTACACGCGTCACCGACACTTCGACGAGGAACGTGAGAGACCCATGCCCGATCCCCGCACCGACCCGAGCACCTCCCCCCGCGCCCGGGTCACCCTGCACCCCGACTTCCGCCGCGGCACCGTGGACCGCCGCCTCTTCGGCTCGTTCGTCGAGCACCTCGGCCGCGCGGTCTACACCGGCATCTACGAGCCGGGCCACCCCACCGCCGACGAGCACGGCTTCCGCCGCGACGTCGGTGACCTGATCCACGAGCTGGGCGCGGGGATGGTGCGCTACCCCGGCGGCAACTTCGTGTCCAACTACGTGTGGGAGGACGCCGTCGGCCCCGTGGAGCAGCGCAAGCCGTTCCTCGACCTCGCCTGGCGCACCGTCGAGCCGAACCTCGTCGGCACCGACGAGTTCCTGCAGTGGGCCGAGCGCGAGGGGGTCGAGCCGATGATGGCCGTCAACCTCGGCACCCGCGGCGTCGACGCCGCGGCCGCGCTGGTCGAGTACTGCAACGGCGAGGCCGGCACCCGCTGGGCCGACCTGCGCATCGCCAACGGCCGCGCCGAGCCCTACGGCGTGCGGCTCTGGTGCCTCGGCAACGAGATGGACGGCCCCTGGCAGATCGGCCACAAGGACGCGCACGAGTACGGCAAGCTCGCCGCCGAGGCCGGCAAGGCCATGAAGCTCGTCGACCCGTCGATCTCGCTGGTCGTGTGCGGGTCGTCGTCCATGCAGATGCCCACGTTCGGCGAGTGGGAGCGCACCGTCCTGTCGTACACCTACGACCTGGTCGACCACGTCTCCATGCACGCCTACTACGAGGAGGTCGGCGGCGACCGCGCCTCGTTCCTCGCCTCGGGCACCGCGATGGACCGCTTCATCGACCGCGTCGTCGCCTCCGCCGACGCCGTCGGCGCCGAGCGCCGCAGCGACAAGAAGATCACCATCAGCTTCGACGAGTGGAACGTCTGGTACCTCGAGACCCGCTTCCCGGGCGAGGCCAACCTGCCGATCCAGCGCGACGCCCCGCGCATCATCGAGGACGTCTACTCCGGCCTCGACGCCGTCGTCGTCGGCGACCTGCTGGTCACCCTGCTCAACCACGCCGACCGCGTGCCGGTGGCGTGCCTCGCGCAGCTCGTCAACGTCATCGCGCCGATCATGACCGCCCCCGGCGGCGAAGCGTGGCGCCAGCCCACGTTCCACCCGTTCGCGACGACGTCGCGCCTGGCGCGCGGCACCGCCCTCGACGTCCGCGTCGAGGCCCCGTCGTACGACACGGCCCGCCACGGCGCCGCCCCGCAGGTCACCGCCGCCGCGACGGTGGACGACGACGGTGCGCTGGGCCTGTTCCTCACCAACCGGTCGGACCGCGTGGTCGAGGTCGAGCTGGCGCACGTCGGCGCCGCGCTCGGGCTCGCCGAGGGCTGGCAGATGGTCGCCGACCACGAGCCCGCCGTCGAGGGCCCCGAGCACGCCGCCAAGGTCGCCGAGGCGTGCTGGTCCGCCGTCGACGTCGCGGCCGCGGCCACGCCGTCCGGCGCCGGCACCACGCGCGTGCGCCTCGCGCCCGAGTCATGGACCGCCTTCGCGGGGACGCTCGCGCGCGCCTGACCGCGCCCGACCCACGCCCCGGCTGCCGAACAGGCGGGTGTGGGGCGTGGGGGGGGGGAGCACGCGGACCGCCACGGGGAT
>NZ_JBHWYY010000059.1:0-24215 GCF_042728595.1 Isoptericola sp. NPDC060185
GCGATATCGCTGCGGCCCGCCCCTTCACGTACCGGTCAGGAGGCCGTGGAGGTCGGCAGGTAGGCCTGGTACTCGGGGAGCGTGCCGTCCATGATCGGGAGGAAGAAGTCCTGCTCGGTGCCCGCGCCGGACAGGGTGGCCTCGAGGTCGCCGCCGGGGTGCGAGGCGACGGAGGCGATCTGCGGCTGCGCGACCTGGGCGGAGTCCTCCTGGTCGGCGTTCAGGTAGACGGTGCCGCCGGCGGGGACCTCGACGGACAGCGGCTCGGCGCCCTCGGCCGTGAGGACGAAGCTCACGGACTCGGAGGAGTCGTTCGCCAGGGCTCCGAGCACGTTGCCGGGCTCGCCCTCGCCCTCGGTGACGACCATGAGGTTGATGCCGCGGACCTGGTCCGTGAGGTTGACGCGCACGCCGTCGGACGGGGCGTACGGCTTGGTGGTGATCGTGGGGGAGCAGGCGGCCAGCAGCAGGGCGCCCGCCATGACGCTGGCGGCGGCGACGGTGCGTGCGGGGCGGACGGAGCGGAACACGTGCTCTCCTTCGAAGGCGTCGGCACGCGGGCGCGGGTGGCGTCGCGGGCTCGGGACATCAGCGGTCCTCCCGAGCCGGGCGCGGGAGGGAGCGGGCCTGCAGAAGGCCCATCGACATCCTAGCGACGACCGGCGGGTGCTGCGTCCCTGGCCGCGCTGCCAGCCCTCTGACCTGCGAAAACACAGTCCTGGACAGGGCGCTCGGGGGCCGAGGGGCAGGGGAGTGTCGGCTCCCCCGTGATAAACTCGTCGACTGGGAAAGGGGACATCTGCAGATGACGTTCACAGTAGGCGAGACGGTTGTCTACCCGCATCACGGCGCCGCGCTGATCGAGGAGATCAAGACGCGGAAGATCCGTGGCGAGGAGAAGATGTACCTCAAGCTCAAGGTTGCCCAGGGCGACCTGACGATCGAGGTCCCGGCGGAGAACGTCGACCTCGTCGGCGTGCGCGACGTGGTGGACCAGCAGGGGCTGGACCGCGTCTTCGAGGTGCTGCGCGCGCCCTACACGGAGGAACCGACCAACTGGTCGCGCCGCTACAAGGCGAACCTCGAGAAGCTCGCGTCGGGCGACGTGATCAAGGTCGGCGAGGTCGTGCGCGACCTGTCGCGCCGTGACGCCGACCGCGGCCTCTCGGCCGGCGAGAAGCGCATGCTCGCCAAGGCGCGCCAGATCCTCGAGTCCGAGGTCGCGCTCGCCGAGGGCGTCGACGAGGAGAAGGCCGGCGCGATCATCGACGAGGTCCTCGCCTCCTGAGGCACCCGTCACCAGCGCTGTACGGCGACCCCCGGCTCCGGCCGGGGGTCGCCGTCGTCGTTCCGGTACCGTGACGCCGTGACGACGCTCGCGATCCTGACCGCCGCGGGGTCGGGGACCCGGCTCGGTCGCGACCTCCCCAAGGCTCTGGTCGCCCTCGACGGCTTTCCCCTCGTGGTGCACGCCGCGCGGCGGCTCGCGTCCTCGGGGGTCGTCGACTCCCTCGTCGTGACGTGCCCCGCGGGGCTGGACGCGGTCGTGCGCGACGTGGTCGCGCAGGACCCGCACGTCGACCTGCCGGTCCGCGTCGTCGTGGGCGGCGCCACCCGGCAGGCGTCCGTGGCGGCAGGGCTCGCGCTCGCCGCGCCCGACGACGACGTCGTCCTCGTGCACGACGCCGCCCGCCCCCTCGCCCCGCCGCAGCTCGTGCGGCGCGTGGTCGCCGCGGTGCGCGCGGGCCACCGCGCCGTCGTCCCGGGGCTGCCCGTCACGGACACGATCAAGCGGATCGCGCCCCGCGAGGTCGCGGACCAGGCGCCCGTCGGGCCCCCGGTCGACCGCGTCGTCGAGACGCCCGACCGCGCGCTGCTGCGTGCGGTCCAGACCCCGCAGGGCTTCGACCGCGCGCTGCTGGAGCGCGCGCACGCCGGCGGCGCCGCCCGCTCCGGGTCGGAGGGGCTCGCCGCCACCGACGACGCCGGACTCGTCGAGGCGCTGGGGGAGCCCGTGCACGTCGTCGCGGGCGACGACGCCGCCCTGAAGATCACCACCGAGCGGGACCTGCTGGTGGCCGCTCTGCTGCTCCAGGAGGAGTCGTGACCGCACTGCCCCGCACCGGCCTCGGGGTCGACGTGCACGCCTACGCCCCGGAGGGCTCGGACCGCGAGCTGTGGCTCGGGGGCCTGCGCTGGCCCGGCGAGCGGCCGCTGGCCGGGCACTCGGACGCGGACGTCGCGGCGCACGCCGCCGCCGACGCGCTGTTCTCCGCCGCCGGCATCGGCGACCTGGGCACGCACTTCGGCACCAGCGAGCCGCAGTGGGCCGGCGCCGCGGGCGTCACCCTGCTGGCCGAGGCCGCGCGCCGGGTGCGGGAGGCGGGCTTCGACATCGGCAACGTCGCGGTCCAGGTGGTCGGCAACCGGCCCAAGGTGGGGCCGCGCCGGGCCGAGGCGGAGGCGGCGCTGTCGGCGGCCGCCGGCGCGCCGGTCTCGCTCAGCGCCACGACCACCGACGGGCTGGGGCTCACCGGCCGCGGCGAGGGGGTTGCCGCCATCGCGACGGCGCTCGTCGTCGCGCGCACGGCCTGAGCGCGCACGTCCTGAGGGCTCATCCGCGCAGCCGCGGGTCCTCGGTCGGGTCGGCGTACGGGGCGGGGCAGCCGGAGCCGGCGGCGTCCGGGCGCAGCTCGTAGTGCCACGGCTCGTTGCCGTACACCGCGCACAGCCCGTAGGCGGCGCCGTGCTCGGCCAGCCAGGCGGGACCGCCGTTCTGGGCGAGGTCGACGGCATCGCCGGAGACGTGGGACGACGTGTCGGCGCCGGCCACCCACCGCGCGGCCTCCGCGGCGGAGCCGTACTGCGCCACGGCCTCGCGCAGGAGCTGCTTCTGGTAGGCGCGCGAGCGCCAGCCGCTGTTGACGACGAACGTGACGCCGTCCTCCTCCGCGGCCGTCGCCGCGTCCTGGAGCGCGCGGAGCAGCGCGGGGTCGAGGTTCGCCAGCGCGGGCAGTCGCTCGTCGAAGACGGAGGTGCCGCTCGGGACGTGCCCGGCGGCGGCCCCGGTGCGGGGGCCGTCCCCGGTGGTGCGGGAGACGACGTCGGCGACCCGGGACAGGGCCGGCGCGTCGGGGTCCGTCGTCGTCGCGGCGAGGCACGCCGCGAGGCCGAGCAGGACGGCGACGGCCGCGCCGAGGGCGAGCAGGACGACCCGGGCGGGGCGCGGGGAGGCGGTGGCGCTGCGCTGGTGGTGGGGCATGGCCCCAGTCGAGCGGGGGCGGCGTTGCCCGGGCGTATGCGCTCCTCGATACGCGGACGATAGGCGCGCCTCCGTAGCATCGAGGGCATGCGTGTGCTGATCGTCGAGGACGAGCCGTACCTGGCCGAGGCCGTCCGCGACGGGCTGCGCCTCGAGGCGATCGCGGCCGACGTCGCCGGCGACGGCGACACCGCGCTCGAGCTGCTGGGCGTGAACTCCTACGACATCGCCGTGCTCGACCGCGACGTCCCCGGGCCGTCCGGCGACGAGATCGCCGCGCGCATCGTCGCGTCCGGCAGCGGCATGCCGATCCTCATGCTCACCGCCGCCGACCGCCTCGACGACAAGGCGTCGGGGTTCGAGCTCGGCGCGGACGACTACCTCACCAAGCCGTTCGCGATGCGGGAGCTGGTGCTGCGGCTGCGGGCCCTCGACCGGCGCCGCGCGCACGTGCGCCCGCCGGTGCAGGAGCTCGCCGGGCTGCGGGTCGACCCGTTCCGCCGCGAGGTCTACCGGGAGGGCCGCTACGTGGCGCTCACCCGCAAGCAGTTCGCGGTGCTGGCCGTGCTCGTCGCGGCCGACGGCGGCGTCGTCAGCGCCGAGGAGCTGCTGGAGCGGGCCTGGGACGAGAACGCCGACCCCTTCACCAACGCCGTGCGCATCACCGTCTCCGCGCTGCGCAAGCGGCTCGGCGAGCCGTGGGTGATCGCGACGGTGCCCGGCGTCGGGTACCGGATCGACACGGGCACGGACGAGCGGGAGAAGCATGGCTAGGGCGCCCGGTCCGAGCGTCCGGCTGAAGCTGACCCTCAGCTACGCCGCCTTCCTGCTCGTCGCGGGCGCCCTGCTGCTCGCCGTGGTGTGGGTGTTCCTGCTGCGCTACGTGCCCGACGCGGTGCTCGTGGACGTCCGCCCGTCCCGCCCGGGCGGCGGCCAGTTCGTGCCCAACCGGTCCGACCTCGAGCGCGCGTTCGCCCCGCGG
Organism: Isoptericola sp. NPDC060185; assembly: GCF_042728595.1. Classification (NCBI taxonomy): domain Bacteria; kingdom Bacillati; phylum Actinomycetota; class Actinomycetes; order Micrococcales; family Promicromonosporaceae; genus Isoptericola; species Isoptericola sp. NPDC060185. Next base: position 4,245 of record NZ_JBHWYY010000059.1, read on the forward strand.
GCGGCCTGGGCGATGCTCTTCCTCCTGGTCGTGGGCCTCGTCGGCGGGTGGTTCCTCGCGGGCCGGATGCTCGCGCCGCTGGACCGGCTCACGGACGCCACCCGCCGCGCCGCGGCCGGATCCCTGTCCCACCGGATCCGGCTGCCGGGCCGGCAGGACGAGTTCCGCGAGCTCGCCGACGCCTTCGACGACATGCTCGCCCGGCTCGAGGCGCAGGTCGCCGAGCAGCAGCGGTTCGCGGCCAACGCGTCGCACGAGCTGCGCACGCCGCTGGCGATCACCCGGACGATGCTCGACGTGGCCCGGCAGGACCCCGACCGGGACACGGACGAGCTGCTCGCCCGGCTCGACGCCGTCAACGCGCGCGCGATCGACCTCACCGAGGCGCTGCTGCTGCTCAGCAGGGCGGACCGGGGCTCCTTCGCCCGCGAGCCCGTGGACCTCTCCCTCGTCGCGGAGGAGGCGGTCGAGACCCTGCTGCCCCTCGCGGACGCCCGCGCGGTCGACCTGCGCATGACCGGCGAGGTCGTCGACGCGGTGGGGTCGCGCGCCCTGCTGCTGCAGCTCGCCACGAACCTCGTGCACAACGGGATCGTGCACAACCTGCCGGGCGGCGGCACGGTGCGGGTCGACACCGTGGACCGCGCGGGGGAGGCGGTGCTCACGGTCGAGAACACGGGCGAGCGGCTCGACCCGCAGCTCGTCCCCACGCTCACCGAGCCGTTCCAGCGCGGCGGCGGGCGCACCCGCGCCGACCACGGCGGCGTCGGCCTCGGCCTGGCGATCGTCCGCAGCATCACGGAGGCGCACCACGGCGTGCTCACGCTCGTCCCGCGGCCCGACGGCGGGCTGCGGGTCACGGTGCGGCTCCCGGAGGCGGACGGCGGACCCCGCCGGCCGCCCGCCTGACGACGCCGGGAGGACCGATGTTCCCTGCGCCTACGCCCCCGGCGCGCCCAGCACGGTGTCGGTGTAGTCGTTGCGGAAGACGCCCTCGGGGTCGACGGCGGCGCGCACCCGGGCGACGTCCGCCAGCGGGTAGTGGTCGGCCAGGTACTCCGCGGTGCGGGTGTGCATCTTGCCCCAGTGCGGGCGTCCGCCCGCCGCGACGAAGATCTGCTCCGCGGCGCTGAAGTACCGCTGGTGCGGCATCGGCGCGTACTGGTGGACGGCCACGTACGCCGTCTCACGGCCGTGGGCGGTGGACAGCCACACGTCGTCGGCGGCGGCGAACCGCACCTCGACGGGGAACGGGACGGGCTCGCCCGAGGCGCGCAGCCAGGCGTCGAGCTCGTCGAGCACGCCCCGCAGGGCGGCGCGCGGCAGGGCGTACTCCATCTCGACGAACCGCACGCGCCGGCGGGTGACGAACACGTCGGCGGACGGCGCCACGTACGTCTTGCCGCCGAGCGCCCGAGCGCTGACGGCGTTGAGCCGCGGCACCATGCCGGGCGCGGCGAGGGCGAACCGGTTCAGCACCTCGAAGGCGCCGTTGGACAGCACCTCCTCGTCGAGCAGCGCGCGGGCCCGGGCGCCGGCCGTGCGCACCGCCCCGCGGGCGCCGGCGCGGCCGCTCGCCCACGCCTCGACCTCGTCGGCCGTCGCCCGGTTGTTGCGCTTGGTCAGCGCCCGGCGCGTGCCCGGGAACCAGTAGAACTCCGCGTGGTCGTTGCCGTCGACGTAGTCGTCGAGCTGCTCCAGCACCCGGTCCAGCGGCCACGGCTCCTCCTGCGCGCGCAGCCAGAACGCCGGCACCACCTCGAGGGTCACCGCGGACAGCACGCCCGCGACGCCGAGGCCCAGCCGCGCCACCTCGAACAGCTCGCGCTCGGGCGTGCCCGGGGCCGCGTCGTCGGAGGCCTGGCGCACCACGCCGTCGCCGTCCACCACCCGCACGCCGCGCACCTGCGTCGCGAGGCCGCCGAGGCGGGCGCCGGTGCCGTGCGTGCCCGTCGAGATCGCCCCCGCCACCGACTGCCGGTCGATGTCGCCCAGGTTGCGCATCGCGAGGCCGAGCGAGGCGAGGAGCCGGTTGAGGTCGTGCAGCCGCGTGCCCGCGCGCACGGTGACCAGGACCGTGCCGTCGGGCTGCGGCACGACCGCCTCGACGCCGCTGAGGTGGTCGAGGCTCAGGTGCACGCCGTCCGTCACGGCGGCGGCCGTGAACGAGTGCCCTGCACCCATCGCGCGCACCCGCGTCCCGGTCGCGGCGGCCGTCGCGACCACGGCGCCGAGCTCGCCCTCGTCGCGCGGCCGGACGCGGCGCGCGGGCTGCCAGGTGTGCGTGCCGCCCCACGTGCGCAGCGGGGCGTCGGACGTGCGGGCGGCCGGGGTGCCGGCGACGGTGCTCGGATTCACGCGCACACTCTGCCACGCGCGCCGGGCGGCGCGGATCCACCGTCAGGCTGATCCCGAGGGGGGGCGGCCGGTGTAGCGTGCGGCCATGACCCAGACGGAGCGGCTGGCCCGCGCGACCGCGCACCTGCCGGCGCCCGTGGCGGTGGTCGACCTCGACGCCTTCGACGCCAACGCGGCGGACCTGCGCCGGCGCGCCCGCGGCGTCCCCGTGCGCGTGGCCAGCAAGTCGGTGCGGGTGCGCTCCCTGGTGGGCCGCGCCCTCGACGCCGGCTTCGAGGGCGTCATGGCGTTCTCGCTGTCCGAGGCGCTGTGGCTCGTGCAGGAGGGCACCCGTGACGTCCTCGTCGGCTACCCGACCGTCGACGCCGACGCCCTCGCCCGCCTCGCCGCCGACGTGCGCGCCCGGCGCGAGATCACCGTCATGGTCGACGACGTCGCCCAGCTCGAGCGGCTGGACGCGGCCCTGCGGTCCGCCGGGGTGCCCGCCGGCACGGACGCCGACGCGCTGCCCGACGTCGCGGTCTGCCTGGACGTGGACGCGTCGCTGCGGCTCGAGCTCGGCCCCGTCCAGGTGCACCTCGGCACCCGCCGGTCCCCGCTGCGCACCCCGGGGGACGTCGCGGAGCTCGCCCGCCGCGTCGAGGAGCTGCCCGGCGCGCGGCTGCGCGGGCTGATGTTCTACGAGGCGCAGGTCGCCGGACTGCCCGACACCAACCCCGCCGTCCGGCTCGTCAAGCGGCTCTCCGTCACCGACCTGGACCGCCGTCGCGCCGAGGTCGTCGACGCGGTGGGCGCCGCCGTCGGGCGCCGCGTGGAGCTGGTGAACTCCGGCGGCACGGGCTCGCTCGAGACGTCGTCGGCCGGCCCCGCGGTCACCGAGGTCACCGCCGGCTCCGGGCTGTTCGTGCCCGGTCTGTTCGACGGCTACCGGGCCTTCGACCCGCGCCCCGCGGCCTTCTTCGGGCTGGACGTCGTGCGCCTGCCCGCGCCGGGCTGGGCCACCGCCTTCGGGGGCGGCTACGTCGCCTCCGGCCCGTCCGGCCGGTCGCGCCTGCCGCGCGTCGCGACCGCCGGCTGGTCGCTCACCGGCACGGAGGGCGCCGGCGAGGTCATGACGCCGCTGCGCCGCCGGCCGGGCGCCCCGCCGCTGGCCGTCGGCGACCGCGTGTGGCTGCGGCACGCCAAGGCCGGCGAGCTCATGGAACGGTTCGCCGTCGTGCACCTGGTGCGCGGCGACGAGATCGTCGAGACCGTGCCGACCTACCGGGGCGAGGGGCGCACCTTCGGCTGAGGTGCGCCGGTACCCTGGACCGGTGAGCCTGCGCCTGTACGACACCGCGACGCGCGACGTGCGCGACTTCGTCCCCCTGACCCCGGGCGAGGTCGGCATCTACCTGTGTGGCGCCACCGTCCAGGCCCCGCCCCACATCGGCCACCTGCGTCCCGTGATCGCCTTCGACATCCTGCGTCGCTGGCTGGAGCGGTCGGGCCTGCGCGTCACGCTCATCCGCAACGTCACCGACATCGAGGACAAGATCCTCGCGAAGGCCGCGGCCGCCGGCGTCCCGTGGTGGGCGCACGCCGCCACGCACGAGCGGATGTTCACGAGCGCCTACGACGCGCTCGGCGTGATCCCTCCGACGTACGAGCCGCGGGCCACCGGCCACGTGCTCGACATGGCGGAGCTGATGCAGCGCCTCGTCGACCGCGGGCACGCGTACGCCACGGGCCCCGGCGACGTCTGGTTCGACGTGCGCTCCTGGCCCGCCTACGGCGAGCTCACCCGGCAGCGGCTGGAGGACCTCAACCCCGAGCCCACGGGCGACGACGCCGCGGCGTCCGCCAAGCGCGACCCGCACGACTTCGCCCTCTGGAAGGCGCCGAAGCCGGGCGAGCCCGAGACCGCGTCGTGGGACACCCCGTTCGGCCGAGGCCGTCCCGGCTGGCACCTCGAGTGCTCCGCGATGGCGCACCGCTACCTGGGCGACGCGTTCGACATCCACGGCGGCGGCCTGGACCTGCGGTTCCCGCACCACGAGAACGAGCAGGCGCAGTCGCGCGCCGCCGGGTACGGCTTCGCGCAGCGCTGGATGCACTGCGCCTGGGTCACCCAGCAGGGCGTCAAGATGAGCAAGTCGCTCGGCAACGGCCTTCTGGTCTCCGAGCTGCTCGCCCAGGCCCCCGCGCCCGTGATCCGCTACGCGCTCGCCGCCGTGCAGTACCGGTCGATGCTCGAGTGGTCGCCCGACACCCTCGACGAGGCGCGCGCCACCTGGGAGCGCCTCTCCGGGTTCGTCGAGCGGGCCACCGAGCGCGTCGGCGCGGTCACGGCGGACGAGGTGGCGAAGGCCGACCTCCCGGCGGCGTTCGTCGAGGCCATGGACGACGACCTCAACGTGCCCGCGGCGCTCGCCGTCGTGCACGAGCACCTGCGCGCCGGCAACAGCGCGCTGGCGTCGCGCGACGACGAGGCCGCCCGGGCCGAGCTCGTCGCCCTGCGCGGCATGCTCGACGTCCTGGGCCTCGACCCCGCCGACCCGCAGTGGGCCGACGGCGCGGGCGACACCAAGGCACGCTCCGCGCTCGAGTCGCTCGTCGCGGCGGAGCTCGACGCGCGCGTCGCCGCGCGGGCCGCGAAGGACTGGGCCACCGGCGACGCCATCCGCGACCGCCTCGCGGCGGCCGGGGTCGTCGTGCAGGACTCCGCCGACGGCGCCCGCTGGACGCTGACCGACTGACCGCTCGACCACCTGAGCTCGCAACCCTGAGAAGAGACACCATGGCAGGCAACACCCGGCGCCCCGGCGCCGTCCGCAAGGCGGGCAGCAAGAAGGGCGCGCAGGTCGGCACCGGCGGCCACAGCCGCAAGTCGCTCGAGGGCAAGGGCCCGACGCCGAAGGCGGAGGACCGCACCTACCACCCCGCGCACAAGCGCAAGGTGGCCGCCGAGAAGCGCGAGGCCGCGCAGTCCCAGAAGGGGGCCAGCAAGGGCGTCGTGCGCGGCACCCGCCGCCCCACGGGCGGCGCGGAGGTCGTCGCGGGCCGCAACGCCGTGCTGGAGGCGCTGCGCACCGACGTGCCCGTGACCGCGGTGCACCTGGCCGCACGGATCGACCACGACGACCGCACCCGCGAGATCCTCGAGCTGGCCTCGGCCCGGTCGGTGCAGCTGCTCGAGGTGTCGCGCACCGAGCTCGACCACCTCACCGAGGGCTCCGTGCACCAGGGCGTCGCCGCGCAGGTGCCGCCGTACGACTACGCCGACGTCGACGACCTGCTCGACGCCGCCGCGGCGGCCGGCCAGGCCCCGCTGTTCGTCGCGCTCGACGGCGTGACCGACCCGCGCAACCTCGGCGCCGTGCTGCGCTCCGCGGGCGCGTTCGGCGCGCACGGCGTCATCGTCCCGTCACGCCGCTCCGCCGGCGTCACGGCGTCGGCCTGGAAGGTGTCCGCCGGCGCCGCGGCCCGCGTGCCCGTCGCCAAGGTGACCAACCTGTCCCGCGCCCTCGCCGACCTCAAGAAGTCCGGCGCGTTCGTCGTCGGCCTCGACGCCGGCGGCGACACCGAGGTGCGCGACCTCGCCTTCGCCACGGACCCGCTGGTCCTCGTCGTCGGCTCGGAGGGCCACGGCCTCTCCCGCCTCGTCCGCGAGACGTGCGACGCCGTCGCGTCCATCCCCATCTCGTCCGACGTCGAGTCGCTGAACGCCGGCGTCGCCGCGGGCATCACGCTGTACGAGGTGGCGCAGGCCCGCCGCGCCGCCGCCGAGTGACCCACGCGCTGACGAGATCGGGACTACCTCGCGCGATCCGGTCCTGGGCGGGTCAGGTCGACAGGTGGAAGTGGTCGTCCTCGGGGGCGCCCTCGGGGCCGGTGTCGACGTCGGCGTCCTGCTCGCCCGGCGGGACGCCGAGGATGGCCTTCTCGTCGGGACGGTGGCGCAGCACGTTCTCGACGTAGGACGCCGTGGCCTCCGGCATGGGGACGTCTCGCCCGGCCTGCTCCGAGATGAACCAGCGGTGGTCGAGGATCTCGTGGAACAGCTGGGCGGGCTCCAGCTTGCGCCGCAGCTCGCGGGGGACGGCGCGGATGGTCGGCTGGAACACGTTCTGCGACCAGTCGTGCGCGACCATCTGCGGGTCGTCCTCCTGGCGGTCGCTGGCCGCCACGTAGGAGTCGAGGTCGTTGAGCAGCCGCCGGGCCTGGTTGTCCTGCACGTCGAGGCCGGTGAGGCGGAACAGGCGGCGCGAGTGGTGCCCGGCGTCGACCACCTGCGGCTGGATGCGCACGGTGGTGCCGTCGATGTCGGTGGTGATGGACAGCTCGCCCACGTCGAAGCCGAGGTCGTTGAGCCGATCGATGCGGGCCGCGACGCGCCAGCGCTCGTCGGCGCCGAACGACTCCACGCCGGTGAGGGCCTCCCACAGCTCGGCGTACCGGGCCACGAGGGCGTCGCCGATGGCGACCTCGTCCACCTCGTCGTCGAGCAGCTCGCCCGCTGCGAGGTCCATGAGCTCGCCGATGATGTTGGTGCGCGCGAGGTCGAGGTCGTACTCCCGCTGGCCGCGGGACAGCTCGCGGTGCAGGGCGCCCGTCTCGGCGTCGACCAGGTAGGCGGCGAACTGGTGGGCGTCGCGCCGGAACAGCGTGTTCGACAGCGACACGTCGCCCCAGTAGAAGCCCACGAGGTGCACGCGCACGAGCAGGACGGCGAGCGCGTCGATGAGGCGCGACGCGGTGTCGGGGCGCAGCGCCTGGCTGAACACCGCGCGGTAGGGCAGGGAGAACGCCAGGTGCTCGGTGACGAGCGCCGCCTCGAGCGGTTCCCCGGCGTCGTCGAGCCGGCCGGTGACGACGCCCACCGGCCGCACCGACGGGATCTCGAGCTTGCGCAGCTGGCGCAGCAGCTCGTACTCGCGGAACGCGACGGCCTCGCTGATCTCCTTGATGGCGAGCACGCGCCCGTCGAGGCGGACGAACCGCACGACGTGCCGCGAGATGCCGCGGGGGAGCGCGGCGAGGACGTCCGCGGGCCAGTCGGCCAGGGGGGTGCGCCACGGCAGGTCGAGCAGCGCGGAGTCCGGCGTCGCCGACGTGATCTGCAGCTGTTCGGTCTCCACGCTCATCCCCACCTCGCGAGCGCCCGCCGCGGCGACGAGCGCATGTCAGCGTAGACGAAGGGCGGGCCCGGCAGCAGCCGGACCCGCCCTCGACCTGACGCGATCAGCCCAGGCGGTTGCCCGTGGCGGCCGAGAAGACGTGCGCCTTGCCCGGCTTGATGGCGACGTGGATCGTGTCGCCCTTCATCGGGACGTCGCGCGGGTCGATGCGCACGATCACCTGGTTCTCGCCGGCACCCGAGCGGACCTCGGCGTCCTCGGCGAACTCACCGACGAGGGTGCCGTAGACGAACGCGTCGGAACCGAGCTCCTCGACGAGGTTGACGAGGACGGGGATCGCGTTGCTGTCGGACTCGGAGACGATGTCGAGCGACTCCGGGCGGAAGCCGATGGTGACCTTGCCGCCGTCGGCCTCGGTGAGCTGCGCCACGACCTCGCGCTCCAGGGGCACGCGGGCGGGGCCGACGTGCGCGACGCCCTCGTCGACCTTGAAGGTGGCGATGTTCATCGCCGGCGAGCCGATGAAGCCCGCGACGAAGACGTTGGCCGGGGTGTCGTACATCTCGCGCGGCGTGCCGACCTGCTGCAGCAGACCGCTCTTGAGGACCGCGATGCGGTCGCCCATGGTGAGGGCCTCGGTCTGGTCGTGGGTGACGTACACCGTGGTGACGCCGAGGCGGCGCTGGAGCGACGCGATCTGCGTACGGGTCTGGACGCGGAGCTTGGCGTCGAGGTTCGACAGCGGCTCGTCCATGAGGAACACCTGCGGCTGGCGCACGATCGCGCGGCCCATGGCGACACGCTGGCGCTGACCGCCGGAGAGCGCCTTCGGCTTGCGGTCCAGGTACTCGGTGAGGTCGAGGATCTTCGCGGCCTCCTCGACGCGCTGGCGGATCTCGGCCTTGGGGGTGCCGGCGATCTTCAGCGCGAAGCCCATGTTGTCCGCGACGGACATGTGGGGGTAGAGCGCGTAGTTCTGGAACACCATCGCGATGTCCCGGTCCTTCGGCTGGACGTCCGTGACGTCGCGGTCGCCGATGAGGATGCTGCCACCGTTGACGTCCTCCAGGCCGGCGAGCATGCGCAGCGAGGTGGACTTGCCGCAGCCCGACGGGCCGACGAGGACGAGGAACTCGCCGTCCTCGACGTGCAGGTTGAGCTGGTCGACGGCCGGGCGCTCGGTGCCCGGGTAGACGCGCGTCGCGTGGTCGAAAGTGACCGTAGCCATGTTGCTTCCCTCTCCACCGGCAGGTACGTGCCGGACGATCCGTTGTGGGTGGGTGCCGTTGCGCTTTCACGAAAGGCGTGTCGGCGGTGACACATTCTGTTGTCGAGCGCGCGAGCCCCTGCCCGGAGGGCCGGATCCCGGTGCGCCGCGATGATCGTACATGCCCCGGACGTGACCTTTGACACGTCCCAGGTCAGCGACCCGCGGGCCCCCCGGTGGTCAGCCGTCGAGGGCGTCGGCGAGGCGCTGGAGGAGCGCCGCCAGCGCGTCCGCGTCCGCCACGCGGTGCCCGGCGACGGTGGGCCCGGGGCCCACCTTGACGCCGAGGTCGTCCGGCCCGAGCACGGCGAACGCGGCCTCGTCCGTGGTGTCGTCGCCGGCGTAGAGGACCAGCGCGCGGACGTCGTCGGCCTCCTCCAGCTGCTCGCGCAGCCGGTCGACGGCGATCCCCTTGGAGGTGCGCACGACGGCGATCTCGACGACGTCCTTGCCGTGCATCGCGTGCAGGCCGAGCCGCTCGGCCACCGCGTCGGCGTCGGCGACTGCGGCGCGGGCGTCGTCCGGGTCGCTCAGCCGGGTGTGCAGGACGGCGGCACTGGGCTTGTCCTGCACCCAGGCGCCGCGCCGGCCGTCGACGGCGTCCTGCAGGCCCTCGCGCAGCCGCTCGAGGGCATGCTCCTGCTCGGCCGTGAGCTGGAGCGGCACCGCGTCGACGCCGTGCGCGGTGACCCGGCCGGTCTCCGCGCCGTGGCTGCCCACCAGGTAGGTGCCCGCGGGCGCCCCCGACCGGGCGGCCAGGTCTGTGAGGTTGCGGCCGGAGACCAGCGCGAGGTGCAGCTCGTCGCCGGCCCCTGCCACCGTCCGGGCCGCGATGCCGGCGAGCCGGTCCACCGCGGCCCGCGCGGCGGGCGTCATGGCCGAGGCGGACGGGTCGTCCACCAGCGGCGCCAGCGTCCCGTCGAAGTCCAGCGCGACCAGCCGCGCACAGCGGGGCGTGGCCAGGTCCGGCGGGCCCGCGAACGCGAGCGTCGCGGCGAGGGCGTCGTCGTGCGGGTCGGTCACCGATGCCCCGTCCGTCCGTGGCTCGTCCGTCCGTGGCTCGTTCACCCGTGGTTGCTCCGGGGCGGCGTGGCGCTGAGCACGCCGAGGAAGGTCTGGGACCACTTGGCGACGTCGTCGGCCATCACCTTGCGACGCAGCCGCCGCATGCGGCGACGCTGCTCGCGCGGGGGCATGTGCGCCGCCGCGACGATGGTGTCCTTCATGCCGTCGATGTCGTGCGGGTTGACCAGGAGCGGGCCGGGGGCCAGCTCGTCGGCGGCGCCCGTGAACTCGCTGAGCACCAGCACGCCCTGCTCGTCGGAGCGCGCCGCGATGTACTCCTTCGCCACGAGGTTCATGCCGTCGCGCAGGGACGTCACGAGCATGACGTCGGCCGCCAGGTACAGCGCCGCCATCTCCGCGGGCGGGTAGCTGTGGTGCAGGTAGTGGATGGCGGAGTGCCCGAGCTCGCCGAACTCGCCGTTGATCCGGCCCACGAGGACCTCGACGTGCTCCCGCAGCTCCTGGTAGGCGCCGACGTTCTCGCGGCTCGGGCTGGCCACCTGCACCAGCGTCGCGTGCTCGACGTCGAGGCGACCGTCCTGCAGCAGCTCCCCGTACGCCTTGATGCGGTGCCGGATGCCCTTGGTGTAGTCGAGGCGGTCGACGCCCAGCATCATGACCTGCGGGTTTCCCAGGTCGGCGCGGATCTCCTTGGCCCGCGCCTGCACCTCCGGCTCGCGGGCGAGCGCGTCGAAGTGGTGGGAGTCGATCGAGATCGGGAACGCGGCAGCGCGCACGTGCCGCGCCGGCCCGCCGTCCTCGTCCGCCACCGTGATGATCGGGCCGCGGGTGGTGTGCTTGGTGAGCCGCCGCACCGACCGGACGAAGTTCGACGCGTCGCCGCCGCGCTGGAACCCGATGAGGTCGGCGCCCAGCAGCCCCTCGACGATCTGCGTGCGCCACGGCAGCTGCTGGAACAGCTCGACCGCGGGGAACGGGATGTGGTCGAAGAAGCCGATGCGCAGGTCGGGCCGCAGCTCGCGGAGCATCTTCGGCACCAGCTGGAGCTGGTAGTCGTGCACCCACACGACGGCGCCCTGCGCGGCCTGGGCGGCGGCGGCCTCGGCGAACCGGCGGTTGACCCGGCGGTACGCGTCCCACCACTGCCGGTGGTACGTCGGCGGGGAGATGACGTCGTGGTACAGCGGCCAGAGGGTGTCGTTGGCGAAGCCCTCGTAGTAGCGCTCGATCTCCGGGGCGCTGAGGGTCACGGGCACCAGCAGCATGCCGTCGGCCTCGAACGGATCGTGCTCGAGGTCGGGGGCGCCGGACCAGCCCACCCAGGCGCCGTCCGCCTCCCGCATCACGGGCTCGAGGGCGGTGACCAGTCCTCCGGGCGAGCGGTGCCAGTCCACCGCTCCGTCGGCGTCGACGGTGAAGTCGACGGGGAGCCGGTTGGCGACGACGACGAGGTCGTACCCGCCGTCCCGGTGATGGCTGCTTGACGATCCTTTGGCGGTCAACGGACCTCTCTCCACGAGTTCGGTAACACTCTGTAGAACAACGCCCCCAGGGGACAGGGTACCGAGAGGGTTCTCGCCTCGCCCCGGCGCGCCACCCCGGGGAGCGCCCCCGACCCATCCGGAACCCGTCCGGAACCTGTCCGGAACCCGCCCGGGACCTGCCAGGGACCCGCGCGGCACGCCGCGCCCGGGCATGCCTGGACGACTACGGTGAGCCCCATGGGTGAGGTCGACGAGATGCAGGTCCCGGGGCGGACCCCGGTGCCGGGCCCGTCGACGGCCGCGCAGGCGGACGCCCCCGCCGTGCGACGGGCGCGTGACGGCGGTCTCGCCGAGGGCGCCGAGGTCGGCGGGTACACCGTCGTCCGGCCGCTCGGGAGCGGCGCGATGGGCGCGGTCTACGAGGCCGTCGACGGCGGCGGGAACGCCGTCGCGCTCAAGGTGCTGCACGCGCACGTCGACGCCGACCCGGCCGGCCGCGAGCGGCTGCGCCGCGAGGCGGCGTCCCTGCAGCGGCTGCGCCACCCCGCCGTCGCGCAGGTGCTGGACGCCGAGCTCGAGGGCCCGTACGCCTTCGTCGTGACCGAGCTGGTGGACGGCGTGACGCTCGAGGAGGAGGTCGACGAGCGCGGCCCGCTCGACGCCGCCGACGTCTTCTCCCTGGCGGACCAGCTCGCCGACGCGCTCGAGGCCGTGCACGACGCCGGCGTCGTGCACCGGGACCTCAAGCCGTCCAACGTGATGATCACCGCCCAGGGGCCGGTGCTGATCGACTTCGGCATCGCGCAGGGCCCGGGCGACTCGCGGACCACGTCCGCCGGCTTCGTCATGGGCACGCCCGGCTACATCGCCCCGGAGCTGCTCGACGGCGGCGCGCCCGTCGCCGAGACGGACTGGTGGAGCTGGGCCGCGCTCCTCGCGTTCGCCGCGACCGGCCGCTCGCCCTTCGGCGTGCGGCCCACCGAGCTGGTGCTGCGCCGCTCTCGCGAGGGACGGCCCGACCTGGTCGGCGTGCCCGCCCGTACCGCGCGGGCGCTCGCCGGCGCGCTCCAGGCCGACCCCGCCCTGCGCTGGGGGCCCACCGAGGTGGCGAAGGCGCTGCGGCGCGACCTCGATGACGCCCTGGACGGCGCGCCCGACCCCTGGGCCGGGCCGGACGCCACGCAGCGCATCGTGCAGGGCGCCGAGACCCAGCGCGTGTCCCTGCCCACCCAGGCCGTCGCGCCCGGCGAGGCACCCGTCCAGGCGCCCGCCTCGTACCCGCCCGCGTCGACCGGGGCCGTCCCCGCGGTCCCGCCGCCGCCCCCGCCGCCGGGAGCCACCGGCGCGGTCGCCGTCGCGCCGGCGGAGCTCGACCCGGACGACCCCACCCAGACGATGACCGCCCTCGAGCGCGACCGCCTGCAGGCGCAGGACGGCGCCACCCGCGCCATCCCCGTCGGTGACGTCCGCTACAAGGGGTACGACCAGCTGGTCGAGGAGATGCCCCTCGCCCCCGAGCCGCCCGGCCCGTACGTGCGGCCCGTGCACCCGAAGCGCTCGGGCTCCGCGTTCGCCGTCGGGCTCGTGCTCGTGGCGCTCGCCGCCACCCGGCCTCTGGTCGGCTTCGCCGCCCTCGTCGTGCTGGTGCTGCTGTGCCGCACCGTCGCGACGTCGGGCGACGCGCTGCACCGGCGCCGCGAGCACAAGGGCGTCCGCGGCTCCGACGGCGTGGTCGGCACCCTGCTGTTCCCGTGGCACGCGTTCACGGGCGTGCTCGGCGCGATCCCCGCCGTGCTCGTCGGCGCGTGCGCCGGGCTGCTGACCCTGCTGGCCGGCTGGTGGCTGTTCGGCGCGGGGCACCTCATCGTGCTGCCGCGCGGCGACCTGGAGGCGCGCTCCCAGGGCGGCATGAACGAGGCCATCGTGTTCAACGGCGTCCTCGCCGGGGTGATGGTCGTCGCGCTCCTGGCCACCTGGTTCGGCCCCGCCGGCGGCACCGCCCGCGAGGGCGGCCGCACCCTCCTGGCCCGGGTCGCGCCGGGGAAGGTCGGGGCGGCGGTGCTGGTGGGGGTCTGCCTGGCGGTCACCGTGCTCCTGATCGCCCCCGCGGTCGGGAGCCCGACCATCGACTGGTGGCCCCTGAGCGGCACGCCCGAGATGCTGTGACCCGGGCCGCACGCTGACCTGCGCCGGTCCTCGGTCGGTGCCCAGGTGGCGCAGGTAGGCTTCGCCCCGTCCGGCGCTGCCGCGCCGTCGCCCCGATCCCCCGAGGACCTCGAGGACACGATGTCGAAGAACCCGAACATGTCGAAGGCCGACCGCCGCGAGGCGGCGCGCGCCGAGGCGCTCGCGCTGCGCGAGAAGGAGCAGCAGCGCGACCGCCGCAACCGGATCATCACGCTCTCCGTGCTCGCCGTCGCGCTCGTCGCGCTCGGCGTCGTCGTGTGGATGATCCTGCAGCAGGGCGCGAAGAAGAACGTCGACGACGTCCCCCTGGCGGACGTCACGATGCCCTCGACGGCGCGGGCCGACGGCGGCATCACCGTCGGCAAGGACGGCGCGGCCGGCACGGACAACGGCGACGTGCCGGAGATCCAGGTCTACCTCGACTACATGTGCCCCATCTGCGGCGACTTCGAGCAGACGAACGCGGCCGGCATCGACGAGATGGTCGCCGCCGGCGACGCGACCGTCGTCTACCACCCGATCTCGATCCTCGACCGCGCGTCGCAGGGCACCGAGTACTCGACGCGCGCCGCCTCCGCCGCGGCCTACGTCGCGGACAAGGCGCCCGAGACGTTCCCGGCGTTCCACGCCGCGCTCTTCACCAACCAGCCGGCGGAGAACACGCCCGGCCTCTCGGACGAGGAGCTCGCCCAGTACGCCGAGCAGGCGAAGGTTCCCGCCGACGTCGCGAAGGCCATCGAGGACGGCACCGCGCGCGAGACCTTCGGCCAGTACGTGTTCTCGGCGACGAAGGAGATCCAGCAGGACCAGGGCTTCACCGGCACCCCGTACGTGCTGGTCGACGGCACCGTCGTGTCCAACTGGAACGACCCGTCCGCGCTGAAGACCGCGGTGGACGCGGCCGCCAAGGGCTGACACCCGGCGCGCGGCACGGCCTGCCCCTCCCGGTAGGCTGTGCCGCGCTCCCGCCGCCTTAGCTCAGCTGGTAGAGCTCCCGTCTTGTAAACGGAAGGTCGTCGGTTCGAATCCGACAGGCGGCTCCACTCACCCCCGCGGCGGCCACGCCGTGGGCTCGCCCCACTTCGGGGAGCGGCCGTCGCCGCTGGACGTGTGCCGGATCCGGCGCTGGACCCACGGCACGACGTGCGTGCGCGCCCACTGGGCGTTGGCGCGCGCCCGCTCCACGAAGGCCTGCGGCGGCAGCGGGTCGAGCTGGGCGGCGTAGTCCGCGTCGTCGGGCGCGAGGCCGAGGCCGACCAGCGCGGCGTCGGCGACCCGGCGGTGGCCCTCCGGGGTGAGGTGGATGCGGTCGTCGGACCACATGCGCAGGTCGAACAGCGGGTCGAGGCCCCACAGGTCCAGCACGTGCGCGCCGTGCTTGCGCGCGATGGTCCAGATGTTCGCGTTGTACTGGCCGACGCGGCCGCGGGTCCAGCTCAGTCCGGCGCCGGCCTTGAACCCCGTGCCGAGCAGCACGTCGGCGCCCGTCGCGCGGATCGCCGCGACGCCCTGCTCCAGGCGGGCGGAGAGCACGTCGACGTCGGCCTGGGGGCGCAGGATGTCGTTCCCGCCGCCGACGAAGGAGACCAGGTCCGGCTGCATCGCCAGGGCGACGTCCACCTGCTCGTCGAGGATGTGCCGCAGCAGCCGGCCGCGGATCGCGAGGTTCGCGTACTCGAAGGAGCCCGGGTCGCGGCGCGCGGCGAGGGCGTCGGCGAGGCGGTCGGCCCAGCCGCGCTGCTTCGCCGCGGACTCCGTGCCGGCGGGGGCGGGGGAGCCGTCGTCGAAGGGGTAGGGGTCCCACAGCCCCTCGGTGAACGAGTCGCCGATCGCGACGTACCGCGCCCAGGCGTGGGGTGCGGAGGGGGCGCTCGTCCCGGGGGTCGTGCCGTCAGGGTTCGGGGTGGGGGCCTGCGTGGTCACGTCCGCCATTGTGCCCCTCCGTGCGGGGCGGGTGCTCGGGGCGACGGCGCGGGGCGACGGTGCGGTGGAGCGCTGCTCAGGCCAGACGCCAGTCCACGGGCGCGCCGCCCTGAGCCTCGAGCAGCGCGTTGACCCGCGAGAACGGCCTGGACCCGAAGAAGCCGCGGTACGCGGACAGTGGGCTGGGGTGCGCGCTCTCGACGGTGGGGACGTCGCCCAGCCACGGCTTCAGCGACGCGGCGTCGCGCCCCCACAGGATCGCGACGAGGGGGCCGCCCCGCGCCACGAGGGCCTTGATCGCGGCCTCGGTGACCTGCTCCCAGCCCTTGCCGCGGTGCGACGCCGGGGAGCCGGGCCGCACCGTGAGCACGCGGTTGAGCAGCATGACGCCCTGGTCGGCCCAGGGGCGCAGGTCGCCGTTCGAGGGCGTGGGGACCCCGACGTCCTCGGCGAGCTCCGTGTAGATGTTCACCAGCGACTTGGGTACCGGCCGCACCTGAGGCTGCACCGAGAAGGACAGGCCCATCGGGTGCCCGGGCGTCGGGTACGGGTCCTGGCCGACGACGAGGACGCGCACGTCGGCCAGCGGGCGGGAGAACGCCGCGAAGATGTTCGGCCCCTCGGGCAGGTACGTGCGCCCGGCCGCGACCTCGGCCCGCAGGAAGTCGCCCATGGCGTGGATCTGCGGCTCGACGTCGGCCAGCGCCGCCGCCCAGTCGGGGGCCATGACCTGGTCGAGCGGCGGCCGCTGCTGCGTCGTCGTGCCGGGGCTGCTCGTCGTCGGGGTGTCCACGCGGCGACGCTAGCGCACCCCGCGCTGACCGCTCCCGCCCGGGGCTGTCAGGGTCAGGCGCACGTTGCGATGGTCCTGGTCCTGACAGGTCGCGGGTTCGCGGCGCGCGGGGCGACGTCGTCGGGTCAGGGGCGGGGACGCGCCATACTGGGACGCCATGAGCGAGATCCTGGTCCAGGAGGTCCAACCGGACCCGGAGGCGTCACCCGCGACGGCGGCCGGGTCCTCCACGACCTCCGCCACGACGTCGGCCGAGGGCGACCTCACCGACCGCGACCGCGAGATCCTCGCCTTCGAGCGGCAGTGGTGGAAGTACGCCGGGGCGAAGGAGCAGGCGGTGCGCGAGCTCTTCGGGCTGTCCGCCACGCGCTACTACCAGGTGCTGAACGCCCTCATCGACTCGCCCGCCGCCCTCGCGCACGACCCGATGCTCGTCAAGCGGCTGCGGCGCATGCGCTCCACGCGCCAGCGCGCCCGCTCGGCGCGGCGCCTCTCCGACGGCCAGGGCTGACGACGCGCCGCTCGACTCGGTGGCGTCGCAGGCCAGGGGATTGCTGAGAACACTCTGAACGGCGGGGCGGCCGGAACGGCTACCCTGTCCGCCGTGAGCAAGAGCCATTACTCCTACCCGCCCGACGAGTTCGACGTCCGCGGGCCCGAGGGCACTCCGGTCGGTGTGCATCGCGAGCCGCGCAGCGGGTGGAGCTCGGTGTGGCCGTTCCTGCTGGTCGCCGTGATCTTCGCCGGCATCGCCGTCGGCGTCGTGTCGTTCCTGTCCGACGGCGGCCCCAAGACCCCGCCCGCGGCGGAGCAGAGCGCCGGGGCCGGTGCCGAGGAGCCGAAGGCGAGCGAGTCGAAGGACGCCGGGAGCGAGGAGCCCCCCGCCGACGACGCGAGCGAGGACCCCGCCTCGGAGGACCCCGCGGACGGCGAGTCCGACGCGGCCACCGAGCTGCCGGGCGACCCGGCGGCGGCGAACCTCGCGGCCACGATGCTCGTGTTCAACGACGGCGCCGGCGACGGGCAGGCCGCTGCGGGGCAGAGCGCCCTCACCGCCAAGGGCTTCACCGACGTCGGCGCGGCGGACGTCCCGGACACGTTGGCCGGGCAGTACACCGAGAGCACGGTGCTGTACGGCGCGGACCGCGCGGACACCGCCAGCGCGGTCGCCGAGGCGCTCGGCGTCGACCCGGCGAACGTGCAGCAGTCGGACGAGGTCTCCGCGAGCCCCGAGGCCGTGTGGGTGGTGCTCAAGACCCCCGTCGGCTGACGGCGCCGTCCGGAATGTCGGCATCTCGGATGTCGACATTCCGGACATCGGTGCTTCCCTTGTCTCGGCCGCCGCTACTAGGCTCCCGTTCACCGCGGGGTGCCTGCCCTGCGGCCGAGCAGCACAAGGAGAAGGACATGGCCCAGGGCACCGTCAAGTGGTTCAACTCGGAGAAGGGGTACGGGTTCATCACCCCGACCGCAGGCGGGCAGGACCTGTTCGTCCACTACAGCGCCATCCAGACCGACGGCTACCGCAGCCTGGACGAGGGTCAGAGCGTCGAGTTCGAGGTCGGGCAGGGGCAGAAGGGCCCGCAGGCCGAGCAGGTCCGCCCGCTCTGACCTCGCGGGCAGGCCGGCGCGGCGGACGCCCGCGCAGGTCGCCGCACGAAAGGCCGGCGCCACCGACCGCAGGGACGCGGACGAGGCGCCGGCCTTCGTCGTGCCGGAGGGTTGCACGCCCGGTTGCACGCCCTCGGCGAACGTCTTGCACTCGCCACCCGAGAGTGCCAATAATGGGTTAGCACTCTCGGTCGTCGAGTGACAGCCGCCCCCTCGGGCGGCCTTCTCTCAGGCCGCGGGTGAAGCATTCGGGTCGTTCGGTGAGACCCTCCGCGCGTGCGTGACCTGAACGCCGCGGGGTGGGTCGTCCGTCGCGGGCGCCGTCCGGCCAACTCAGCCACCAGCGGAGGATCAGTCCCCATGGCCAAGATCATCGCGTTCGACGAGGAAGCTCGTCGGAGCATGGAGCGCGGGCTCAACCAGCTCGCCGACACCGTGAAGGTCACGCTCGGCCCCAAGGGTCGCAACGTCGTCCTGGACAAGAAGTGGGGCGCCCCCACGATCACCAACGACGGTGTCTCCATCGCCAAGGAGATCGAGCTCGACGACCCGTACGAGAAGATCGGCGCGGAGCTCGTCAAGGAGGTCGCCAAGAAGACCGACGACGTCGCGGGTGACGGCACCACCACCGCCACCGTGCTCGCCCAGGCGCTCGTGCGCGAGGGCCTGCGCGTCGTCGCCGCCGGCGCCAACCCGATCGCCGTCAAGCGCGGCATCGAGAAGGCCGTCGAGGCCGTCACCGAGCAGCTGCTCAACGCCGCGGTCGAGATCGAGACCAAGGACCAGATCGCCGCCACGGCCGCCATCTCGGCCGGCGACGCCTCCATCGGCGAACTCATCGCCGAGGCCCTCGACAAGGTGGGCAAGGAGGGCGTGATCACGGTCGAGGAGTCGAACACGTTCGGCCTCGAGCTCGAGCTCACCGAGGGCATGCGCTTCGACAAGGGCTTCCTCGCCCGCTACTTCGAGACGGACCCGGAGCGCCAGGAGGCCGTCCTCGAGGACCCGTACGTCCTGATCGTCGAGTCGAAGATCTCGAACGTCAAGGACATGCTGCCGGTGCTCGACCAGGTCATGAAGGCCGGTCGCTCGCTGCTCATCATCGCCGAGGACGTCGAGGGCGAGGCCCTGGCCACCCTCGTGCTGAACAAGATCCGCGGCACCTTCAAGTCCGTCGCCGTCAAGGCCCCGGGCTTCGGCGACCGCCGCAAGGCCATGCTGCAGGACATCGCGATCCTCACCGGCGGCCAGGTCATCACCGAGACCGTCGGCCTCAAGCTGGAGAACGCGACCCTCGACCTGCTGGGCCAGGCGCGCAAGGTCGTCGTCACCAAGGACGAGACCACGATCGTCGAGGGTGCGGGCGACGCCGAGCTCATCTCGGGCCGCGTCAACCAGATCCGCTCCGAGATCGAGAAGTCGGACTCCGACTACGACCGCGAGAAGCTCCAGGAGCGCCTCGCCAAGCTGGCCGGCGGCGTGGCCGTCATCAAGGCCGGCGCGGCCACCGAGGTGGAGCTCAAGGAGCGCAAGCACCGCATCGAGGACGCCGTCCGCAACGCCAAGGCCGCGGTCGAGGAGGGCATCGTCGCCGGTGGTGGCGTCGCGCTGATCCAGGCCGGTGCCGCCGCGTTCCCGAAGCTGGAGCTCGAGGGCGACGAGGCGACCGGTGCGCAGATCGTGCGTGCCGCGATCGACGCCCCGCTCAAGCAGATCGCCGTGAACGCCGGCCTCGAGGGCGGCGTCGTGGCGGAGAAGGTCCGCAACCTCACCTCGGGTCACGGCCTCAACGCCGCGACCGGCGTGTACGAGGACCTGCTGGCCGCCGGCGTCAACGACCCGGTCAAGGTCACGCGCTCCGCGCTGCAGAACGCCGCGTCGATCGCCGCGCTGTTCCTCACCACCGAGGCCGTCGTGGCCGACAAGCCGGAGCCGGCCGCGGCCGCCCCGGGTGGCGACGGCGGCATGGGCGGCATGGACTTCTGATCCGCTGATCAGCTAGCCCAACGCAAATCACGTAGACCGGTCCACCACTCGGTGGGCCGGTCTTCGGCATGAAATAGGGGAGTGAACATGGCGATCGTCCACACGGTCCGCAAGTACTGGTTGTTCTGTGTACTGATGGGGATAATTTGCGGCTGGGCGATCCTGTCGGGTTTGCTCGACCTGGTCGACGGCACGGTCACATGTCACGACTGGAGC
>NZ_JBHWYY010000060.1:0-24136 GCF_042728595.1 Isoptericola sp. NPDC060185
GGCCCGTTTTTTTTAAAACCCCCCCGCGTTCTTCCCTAAAATGCCGTGTTTTTCCCAAACGGGGGGTGGTAGTCAACTACCTCGCGGATTCTCGAACTACCTCGGCATTTTCGGAACTACCTCGCGCAATCTCGAACTACCTCGCGGGGATCCGGACTACCTCGCGCTCAGAGGGGCATGCCGACGTACTGCGTCTCCTGGTACTCGGAGATGCCCTCGAAGCCGCCCTCGCGGCCGGTGCCGGACTGCTTCATGCCGCCGAACGGCGCGGCCGCGTTGGAGATGACTCCCGCGTTGAGGCCCAGCAGGCCGAACTCGAGTCGCTCGGCGAACGCGAGCCCACGACGGACGTCCCCGGTGAACACGTACGACGCCAGCCCGTACTCGGTGGAGTTGGCGAGCTCGGCCGCCTCGTCCTCGGTGCGGAACGTGGCGACGGGGGCGACGGGGCCGAAGATCTCCTCGGTCATGCAGCGGGCGTCGGCGGGGACGTCGCGCAGCAGGGTGGCCGGGTAGAAGTGGCCAGGGCCGTCGGGGCGCGTGCCGCCGACGACGACCTGCGCGCCGCGCGTGACGGCGTCGTCCACGAGCGCGGCGACGGAGTCCACGGCCTTGGCCTCGACGAGCGGGCCGAGGGTCGTGCCGTCGTCCAGGCCGTTCCCGACGGCGACGGCGCGGAAGCGCTCGGCGAGGCGGGAGACGAACTCGTCGGCCACGGACTCGTGCACGTAGAAGCGGTTCGCCGCGGTGCACGCCTCCCCGCCGTTGCGGAGCTTGGCGGCCATGGCGCCGTCGACGGCGGCGTCCAGGTCGGCGTCCTCGAAGACGATCAGCGGGGCGTTGCCGCCCAGCTCCATCGAGGTGCGCAGCACGTTCTCGGCGGCGGCCCGCAGCAGGTTCTGCCCGACCGGCGTCGAGCCGGTGAACGAGACCTTCCGCAGCCGCCGGTCGGCCATCAGCGGCTCGCTGACGGCCGCCGCGGAGGCCGACGGCACCACGTTGAGCACGCCGTCGGGCAGCCCGGCCTCGACCATGAGCTGCGCGAACAGCAGCGACGTCAGCGGCGTGAGCCGGGCCGGCTTGAGCACCATGGTGCAGCCGGCGGCGACGGCGGGCGCCACCTTGCGGGTGGCCATCGCGAGGGGGAAGTTCCACGGCGTGATGAGCAGCGACGGGCCTACCGGGCGGCGCTGCACGAGAAGGCGCAGCGTGCCCTCGGGGGAGTGCGCGTACCGGCTGTCGTCGTGGGTGACCTGCTCCGCGAACCAGCGCAGGAACTCGCCGCCGTAGGTGACCTCGCCGCGGGCCTCGGCCAGGGGCTTGCCCATCTCCAACGTCATGAGCAGGGCGAGGTCCTCGCGGCGCTCCTGCACGAGGGCGAACCCGCGTCGCAGGATTTCGGCGCGCTCCCGCGCGGAGGTCGCGCCCCACGACTCCTGCGCCGCCGCGGCCGCGTCGAGGGCAGCGCGCGCGTCGTCGCTCGTCGCGGAGGCGACCCGCGCCAGCGTCTCCTCGGTGGCGGGGTTCTCGACGGCGAACGTGCCGCCGTCCGACGCGTCGCGCCAGGCACCCCCGATCAGCAGCCCGGTGGGCGTGGTGGTCAGGAGCTCGGCCGCGCGCTCGCGGGCCGAGACTGTCGACACGGTCGTCATCGGGTCTCACCGTCCTTGCTGTCGTTGTCCTTGCTGTCGTTGCGCGAGGCGACGCGCGCGGCGAGCTGCTCCGTGCCGCGCGCGAGCAGGGTGACGTCGGCGCCGACGACGACGTACGACGCGCCGGCGTCGAGGTAGCGGTCGGCCATGGCCGGGTCGAAGGCGTTGACGCCGACGGGCGTGCCGGCGGCGCGGCACGCGGCGATCGCGCCGAGCACCGCGTCGACGACCTCCGGGTGGTCCTGCTGCCCGAGGTGGCCGAGGGACGCCGCGAGGTCCGCGGGCCCGATGAGCACGGCGCCGACGCCATCGGTCCCGGCGATGCCTGCAGCGTCCTCGATCGCGGCCCGCGTCTCGAGCTGCACGACCAGCGTGATGCCGTCGTCCGCACCGCCCAGGTACCCGGGCACGCGGCTCCACCGCGAGGAGCGGGCGAGCGCGCTGCCGACGCCGCGCACGCCGGCGGGCGGGTAGCGGACGGCGCGGACGGCGTCCGCGGCCTCGGCGGCGGAGTCGACCATGGGCACCAGGACGTTGGTGGCGCCGAGGTCGAGCACCCGCTTGAGGCCGACGGGGTCGCCCGACGGCACCCGCACCAGCGTGGCGACGGGGTACGCGGCGGTCGCCTGGAGCTGCGCGAGGACCGTGGTGAGGTCGTTGGGCCCGTGCTCGCCGTCGACCAGCACGACGTCCAGGCCGCTGCCGGCCAGGATCTCCGCGGCCACGGGGCTGCCCATCGACGACCAGGCGCCGACGAGCGGGCGGCCCTCGTCCCCGGCCTCCGCGAGCATCGCGGCGAGCGAGCGGTCCGGTGTCAGACGAAGCGGCATGTCACGGCCCCCAGGGATCCAGTTCCGGCGTGATAGTCGGCGTGCACGGTGTCGCCGGGGTGCACCCACGTGGGGCGCGTGAACGACCCGGCCAGGACGGTCTCGCCCGCGGCGAGCGAGTCGCCGTGCGCGGCCAGCTTGTTGGCGAGCCAGGCGACGCCGGCGGCAGGGTGCCCCAGCACGCCCGCGGCGACGCCCGTCTCCTCGATCGTCTCGTTGCGGTACAGCAGCGCGGACACCCACCGGAGGTCGACGTCGTCGACCCGGACGGGCCGCCCGCCCACCACCATCGCACCCATCGCGGCGTTGTCGCTGATCGTGTCGACGATGGTGCGGCCCGGCATCTCGACGCGGGCGTCGAGGATCTCCAGCGCCGGCACGACGCGGTCGGTGGCACGCAGCACGTCGGTGACGGTGACGCCGGGGCCCTCCAGCCGGGTGGCGAGGACGAACGCCAGCTCCACCTCGACGCGCACGTTGGAGTACGCGGCGTGCTCCACGACGCTGCCGGACTCGAGCACCATGTCGTCGAAGATCACGCCGTAGTCCGGCTCGGTGATGCCGGTCGCGGCCTGCATGGCCTTCGACGTGAGGCCGATCTTGTGCCCGACGACGCGACGCCCGCGCGCCTCGCCGCGCTCGCGCCAGGTGCGCTGCACGGCGTACGCGTCGGCGACCGTCATCCCCTCGTGCCGCGCGGTGAGCAGCGGCACGGGGGTGCGGGTGCGGTCGGCCTCGGCGAGCTCGTCCGCGATCGCGACGACGGCCGCGTCGTCGAGGGTGCGCTCGCCGTCGCTCACAGCGTCTCCCCGAGCTTGAATCCCTGCACGCCGCCGCCGTCGGCGTCGTCCCGGCGGGTGTAGGAGAAGCCGTCGGCGCCGACCGTCACCTCCATCTCGGAGTCGTCGGTGCGGGCGACGACGGGCTGCGGGTTGCCGTCGAGGTCGAGCACGAGGGACGCCTCGGTGTACCAGCTCGGCACGACGGGGTTGCCCCACCAGTCGCGGCGCTGGTTGTCGTGCACGTCCCACGTGACGACGGGGTTGTCCGGGTCGCCGGTGTAGTAGTCCTGCGTGTAGATCTCGACGCGGTGCCCGTCGGGGTCGCGCAGGTAGAGGTAGAACGCGTTCGAGACGCCGTGGCGGCCCGGGCCGCGCTCGATGGCGTCCGAGCGGCGCAGCGCGCCGAGCTTGTCGCAGATGGCGAGGATGTTGTGCTTCTCGTGCGTCGCGAAGGCCACGTGGTGCATGCGCGGGCCGTCGCCGCCGGTCATGGCCGTGTCGTGCACGGTGGGCTTGCGGCGCATCCACGCCGCGTAGACCGTGCCGGCGTCGTCCTGGATGTCCTCGGTGACGCGGAAGCCCAGGTCCTGCATGAACTTCACGGCGCGCGGCACGTCCGGCGTGACCTGGTTGAAGTGGTCCAGGCGCACCAGCTCGCCGGGGGTGTGCAGGTCGTAGCGCCACGACAGCCGCTCGACGTGCTCGGTCTGGTAGAAGAACTCGTACGGGAAGCCGAGCGGGTCGATCACGCGGACCGACTCGCCGATGCCCTTCGTGAAGCCGCCCGGCTCGCGGCGCACCTCGCAGCCGAGCTCGGTGTAGAAGGCGACGGCCTTGTCGAGGTCCTCCGGCGTGCGCACGCGGTAGGAGAACGCGGCGACGGCGGCCACGTCGCCCTGGCGCAGCACCAGGTTGTGGTGGATGAACTCCTCGGTGGAGCGCAGGTAGACGGTGCGCTCGTCCTCCTCGGTGACGTACAGGCCGAGCACGTCGACGTAGAACTCGCGCGAGGCGGCGAGGTCCGTGACGACGAGCTCCATGTACGCGCAGCGCAGGATGTCGGGCGCGGGGCTCGACGGCGTGGGGACCGGGTTGTCCGAGTGGATCGGCGCCTCCTGGGAGACGTAGAAGCCCGAGGAGGTGAGGGTGCGGTCGTTCAGGTGGGTCATCGTGGGCGTCCTTGCCGTTCTCAGTTCTTGCCGAAGGTGGGGTTGTGGACCTTGCCGAGAGTGATGTGCACGGCCTGCTGGTCGGTGTAGAAGTCGATGGAGCGGTAGCCGCCCTCGTGGCCCAGGCCGGACGCCTTGACGCCGCCGAACGGGGTGCGCAGGTCGCGCACGTTGTTCGAGTTCAGCCAGACCATCCCGGCCTCGACGGCCTGGGAGAAGTTGTGGGCCCGCTTGAGGTCGTTGGTCCAGATGTACGCCGCGAGGCCGTACTTCACGCCGTTGGCGAGCTCGAGCGCCTCCTCCTCGGTGTCGAACGGCGTGATGGCGACGACGGGGCCGAAGATCTCCTCCTGGAAGATCCGGGCGTCGGGCTTCACGTCGGCGAAGACCGTCGGGGCGACGAAGTTGCCCGTCTCGAAGCCCTCGGGGCGGCCGCCGCCGGCCACGAGCCGGCCCTCGGTCTTGCCGAGCTCGACGTAGCTCATGACCTTCTCGAAGTGCTCCGGGTGCACCAGCGCGCCCACCTCGGTGTCCTTCTCGTGCGGGTACCCGACGCGCACGCGCTTCGCCTGGGCGGCGTACCGCTCGACGAACTCGTCGTAGACGGCGCGCTCCACGAGGATGCGCGAGCCGGCGGTGCAGCGCTCGCCGTTGAGGGAGAAGACGCCGAAGATCGTCGCGTCGATCGCGGCGTCGAGGTCGGCGTCGGCGAAGACGACGGCGGGGGACTTGCCGCCCAGCTCCATCGACAGGCCCTTGAGGTACGGGGCGGCGTTGCCGAAGATCAGCTGGCCGGTGCTGCTCTCGCCGGTGAAGGAGATGAGCGGCACGTCGGGGTGCTTGACCAGCGCGTCGCCGGCCTCCTCGCCCAGGCCGTTGACGAGGTTGAACACGCCCTGCGGCAGCCCGGCCTCCTCGAAGATCCCGGCCCACAGGGACGCGGACAGCGGCGTGAACTCGGCGGGCTTGAGCACCACCGTGTTGCCGGTGGCGAGCGCGGGGGCGAGCTTCCACGACTCGAGCATGAACGGGGTGTTCCACGGCGTGATGAGGCCGGCGACGCCGATGGGCTTGCGGTTGACGTAGTTGATCTGGCGGCCGGGCACCTTGTAGGTGTCGTCGGCCTGCGCCACGATCAGGTCCGCGAAGAAGCGGAAGTTCTCGGCGGCGCGACGCGCCTGGCCCAGCGCCTGGGTGATCGGCAGGCCGGAGTCGAACGACTCCAGCTCGGCGAGGCGGGCGTCGCGCGACTCCACGAGGTCGGCGATCTTGTGCAGCACCCGCGAGCGCTCGCGCGGCAGCATCTTCGGCCACGGGCCCTCGGTGAAGGCGCGGCGGGCCGCGGCGACGGCGGCGTCGACGTCGGCCTTCTTGCCCGCGGCGGCCTGGAGGTACGTCTCGTTCGAGACCGGGTCCAGCACGTCGAAGGTGGCGCCGTCGACGGAGTCGACGAAGCGGCCGTCGACGTAGTGCCGGATCGCCGTGGGCAGGTCGGCGGGACGGTGGGTCTGCGTGGTCTGGTCGGTCATCACTTCTCCTGCGTGTGCGAGCGGTGCTGCTCCTGGAAGGCGAGCACGGCGTCGAGGGTGTGGGTGCGGTGGTGGCGGGCGGCGAGCTCGACCTCGTCCGGGGTGGCGTCGCCGGCCTGCAGCCGGACGACGAGGTCGAGGATCGCGTCGTGCTCCGCGACGGACTCGTGGGCCCGGCCGGGCACGAACGAGAACGACGAGTCGCGCAGCACGGTCATCCGCCGCCAGCCGCGGTGGACGAGGTCGAGCACGTGCGGGTTGGGGCACGGCTCGAACAGCACGGCGTGGAACTCCAGGTTGAGCTCCGTGAAGCGGTGCGGGTCGAAGTCGGCGAGGCACTCCCGCATCCGCGCGTTGACGGCGCGGGCGGCGTCGAGCTGCGCGGCCGACAGGTGCGGGGCGGACAGCGCGGTGGCGAAGCCCTCGACGAGGGCGAGGGTCTCCATCGTGTGCTGGTACTCGGCCTCCTTGATGAGGGCGACCTGCGCGCCGACGTTGCGCTCGAACGTCACCAGGCCCTCCGCCTCGAGGCGGCGGATCGCCTCGCGCACCGGCACCACGGACATGTCGAGGTTGCCCGCGAGCTGCGCCAGCACGAGGCGGTAGCCGGGCACGAAGCGCCCGTCCTCGATCCGCTCGCGCAGGTAGGCGTACGCGCGCTGGGACTTGCTCACGCCCACCGCGGTCGGGGTGCTCATCCGGCGCTCGTCTCCCGCTCGTACCGCGCCCGCCACTGCGCGTTCATGGGGAACAGCCCGTCGACGGGGGCCCCGGCGGCGACCTGCTGGGTGACCCACGCGTCGGCGGCCTCCTGGGCCTCGGCCTCGGCGAGCACCTCCTCGACGAGGGCCGGCGGGATGACGAGGACGCCGTCGCCGTCGCCGACGACGACGTCGCCCGGCTGGACGGCCGCGCCGCCGCAGGCGACGGTCACGTCGGTCTCCCACGGCACGTGCTTGCGCCCGAGGACGGACGGGTGCGGGCCCTGGGAGAACACGGGGATGCCGATCTCGGCCACGGCGTCGGCGTCGCGGACGCCGCCGTCCGTGACGATCGCGGCGGCGCCGCGCACCTGGGCGCGCAGGGCGAGGACGTCGCCCACGGTGCCGGTGCCGCGCTCGCCGCGGGCCTCGACGACGATCACCTCGCCCGGCTCGACGGCGTCGAACGCGCGCTTCTGCGCGTTGAAGCCGCCGCCGTGGGAGGCGAACAGGTCGGGGCGGAAGGGGATGAGCCGCAGCGTGCGGGCGGTGCCGACGAACCGGTCGCCGGGGTGGTTGCCGTGCACGCCCTCGACGAAGACGTCGGTGTAGCCGCGCTTGCGCAGCGCGGCGGACAGCGTGGCGACGGCGACGCCGGCGAACCGCTCGCGCATCGCGTCGGTGAGGACGAAGGCGGGCTCGGGTGCCGGCGCGGGGGTGCCCCAGGCCTCGGCGCGCTGCGTGTCGTCGACGGCGGGCTTCGAGCCGAAGTCCCCGAAGGCGTGGGTGCCGGCGGTGACGGTGGTGACGAGGCGGCCGCTCGACAGTGGTTCCGAGGCGCGCGCCCCGGGCGTCCCCGGGGCGTCCACCTCGACCTCGACGACCTGCCCGGGCCCGACGACGGACGACCCCGCCGGGGTACCGGTGAGGATGACGTCGCCCGGCTCGAGCGTGAGGTGCTGCGACAGGTCGGCGACGAGGCGGCCGAAGTCGAACAGCAGGGTGCCGGTGGAGTCGTCCTGCACCAGCTCGCCGTCCACCCAGGTGCGCACGCGCAGGCCCGCCGGGTCGACGTCGGCGGCGGGGATCCAGCGCGGGCCGAGCGGCGTGTAGCCGTCGCCGCCCTTGTTGCGCAGGTTGGAGCCCTTGTCGGCGGCGCGCAGGTCGTAGAGGCCGAAGTCGTTGGCCGCGGTGACGGCGTCGACGTGCGACCAGCCCTCGCGAGGGGAGACCCAGCGCGCGGCGGTGCCGATGCGGATCGCGACCTCGCCCTCGAAGGCCAGGAGCTCGGTGCCCAGCGGGCGCTCGATCGTGCCGCCGGTCCCGGCGAGGGACGACGCGGGCTTGAGGAAGTAGGACGGCTGGCTCGGCGTCCGGCCCCGCTGTGCCGCGCGGGACGGGTAGTTCAGGTGGACGGCGATGATCTTGCCGGGCCGGGTCGTGTGCGCAGGCTGGTCGTCGGTGACCACGGGTACCTCACTGTCAGGTCGAGGCTGTCATGTCGTATCTCGGATGATATACGATCTTGCGCACTGCACCACCCGCGGACTGACAGAGAGGTCTTCCGGACATGACCACCGGCACCGCCGCCGCCCCCCACGGCACCGCACCTCGTGGCACCGAGAGCCGCGAGCTCCGACGGGTCGCCTTCGCGACCGTCATCGGCACCACCATCGAGTGGTACGACTTCTTCCTCTACGCCAGCGCCGCCGGACTCGTGTTCGGCACGCTGTTCTTCGAGCCGGCCGGCAAGAGCGCGGCCACCCTGCTGTCGTTCGCGACCGTGGGGATCAGCTTCCTGTTCCGCCCCCTCGGGGCGTTCCTCGCCGGCCACTTCGGCGACAAGATCGGGCGCAAGGCGATGCTCGTCGTCACGCTCGTGCTCATGGGCGGCGCGACGACCCTCATCGGCGTCCTGCCCACCTACGAGACGATCGGCATCGCCGCGCCCGCGCTCCTCGTGCTGCTGCGCATCGTCCAGGGCCTGTCGACCGGCGGCGAGTGGGGCGGCGCCGTCCTCATGGCCGTCGAGCACGCGCCCGACGGCCGCCGTGGCCGCATGGGCGCGTTCCCGCAGATCGGCGTGCCGATCGGCCTGCTCCTCGCCTCCGGCGTGCTGGCGCTCATGACCGGCGTCGTCTCCCCGGGCGACGCGTTCCTCCAGTGGGGCTGGCGCATCCCGTTCCTGCTGAGCGTGGTGCTGATCGTCGTGGGGATGATCGTGCGGCGGTCGGTGGAGGAGAGCCCCGTCTTCCTCGAGATCGCGGAGAAGAAGGCGGCCGCCAAGACGCCGATCCTCGTGCTGTTCCGCAAGCACTGGCTGCTCGTGCTGCTCGCGGCCCTCACGTTCGCCGGCAACAACGCGGCCGGCTACATGACCACCGGCGGGTACCTGCAGAACTACGCGACCACGCCGCTGGCCGACGGCGGCCTCGTCGGGATGGACCGCACCCCGGTGCTGCTCGCCGTCGCGGGCGCGTCGGTCGTCTGGCTGGCCTGCACGTTCGCGGCGGGCGCCGTCTCCGACCGCATCGGCCGCCGCAACACGTACATCATCGGCTGGGTCGCGTTCCTGGCCACCGTGTTCCTGCTGTTCCCGCTGGTGAACACCGGCAACCCGTGGCTGCTGTTCCTCGGCGTCTCGCTGTTCGCCGTCGGCAACGGGTTCACCTACGGGCAGCAGGCCGCGTACTTCGCCGAGCTGTTCCCCGCCTCGATCCGCTACTCCGGCGTGTCCATCACCTACGCGATCGGCGCGATCCTGGGCGGCGCGTTCGCGCCGACCATCGCCACCTGGCTGGTGCAGCGGACGGGCACCGCCACGTCCGTCGCGTTCTACGTGGCCGGCGTCATGGTGGTCGCGTTCGCCGCCACGCTGCTGCTGCGCGACCGCACCGGCATCCCGCTCGGCCCGGAGCACGAGCAGGAGCAGGCCGCGAGCCCGATCTACGGCGTCTCGAAGGCCTGACGGCGCTCGCACCAGCACCGGCGCGCCCCGGTCACCGGAGCAGCTTCTTGCGTACTCCGAGGTACGAGCTCTCGGTGGCCGGGCCCCACGTGCCGGTCGCGGACACGGACAGCACCCGCTGCAGCGCGGCGACGGTCTTGTCGTGCGCGGCCCGGGACTTCGGGCCCCAGACGCCGTCGGCGGTGACGCCCACCGCGCGCTGCGCCGTCCTCACGCCGTAGGGGAACTTCGTGCCGTGCATGCGGGAGGCGGCGCGGATCGCCTGCAGCCGCTGGTCGGTGTTCGTGCCCCACAGGTTGTCGCTCTGCGCCCACGGGAAGTGGGCCACCCGCTGGAGCCGCTGGGCGGTGCGAGAGCCGGTGGGCGCGAGCACGGTGCCGCGGCCGTAGTTGGACGTCGTGCCGACGTCGACGTGCACGTGGTTGCGGTGGCTCGCGGCCGACCCCGCCGTCCCGTCGCGCGCGTAGATCACGCCCAGGCCCATCGAGTCCGCCACCTTGATCGCCGTGCGCGCCCGCGTGCGCTCCGACGCGGGGGCCCCGGCCGGACCGTAGTTGAGGTCCGCGGCGAGGCCGTCGTAGTGCCACGAGCTCGTCGCGTGCGCCCCGCGGGTCACGCCGCCGTACGACGGGTGCTCCGAGACCCGGAACCCGTACGCGCGCGCCCAGCTCAGGTACGCCTCGAGGGTCGCGGACGAGCTCTTCTGGCGGCCGATCCGCAGGGCCAGGGAGCCCTCGACCGGCTGCGCGGCGGAGTCGGCGACGGCCGGTACGGCGCCGAGCGGCGCGAGCAGGACGGCGCAGACGCCGGCCGCCACGAGGTGCCGGCGGGGCACGCGGGCACGGGCGGGGACGGGCGGTCGTGAGCTCATGGGGACACCTCGCTCCTCGGCGTGGACCTCGGGTTCCGGCGAGCGCCGTCGCCCTGGGCCACCATGCCTGCGGACGGTCGGTTCTGCCAGGCGACCGTGCCTCCTGCGACATCGACGGTGCGCTGCGCGACAAGCCTCGAGGGCCCGTGCGTCCCGAGAATGACGGGACCGGTGCCGCGCGTGCGGCGCCGCCGCGCACCGCCGCACCACGCACCACACGCACCGAGGAGACGCTGATGTCCGGACCCACCCAGGCGCTCGACGAGCGCACCCTGCTCGCCCGCGTCCAGCCGCCGGAAGGGGAGGGTCGCGAGATCCTCGACGCCGCCACGCGGGAGGTGATCGGCCGCGCCCCCGAGCACACCGTCGCCGACCTGGAGGCCGCGCTCGCGACCGCGCGCGCGGCGCAGCCGGGCTGGGCCGCCCTCGGGCACGAGCGCCGCAGCGCGCTGCTGCTGGAGGCCGCCGACGCGATCGACGCGCACGCGGAGCCGCTCGCGCGCCTGCTGTCGCGCGAGCAGGGCAAGCCGCTCAACGGGCCGAACGCCCGCTTCGAGGTGGGCGCCGTCTCCGCCTGGCTGCGCACCGCCGCGACCACGGCGCTGGAGCCGGAGGTGCTCGTCGACGACGAGACGACGCACGCCGAGCTCGTGTACCGCCCGGTGGGCGTCGTCGGCGCCATCGGCCCGTGGAACTGGCCGATGATGATCGGCATCTGGCAGATCGCGCCGTCGCTGCGGATGGGCAACACCGTGGTCACGAAGCCGAGCGAGCACACCCCGCTGAGCGTCCTGGCGATGGTCGCGGTGCTCAACGACGTCCTGCCCGACGGCGTGCTGACCGCCGTCTCCGGCGACCGCGAGGTGGGCGCCCGCCTGGCCGCGCACCCCGACGTCGACAAGGTGATGTTCACGGGCTCCACCGCCACCGGCCGCCGCATCGTCGAGGCGTCGGCGGGCAACCTCGCCCGGCTCACGCTCGAGCTGGGCGGCAACGACGCCGGCATCGTGCTGCCGGGCGCGGACCCGAAGGCCATCGCCCAGGACCTGTTCTGGGGCGCGTTCATCAACACCGGACAGACGTGCGCGGCCCTCAAGCGGCTTTACGTGCACGACTCGCTCTACGAGGACGTCGTCGCCGAGCTCGCGGCGATCGCCGCCGGGACGCCCATGGGCGTCGGGCTCGACGAGGAGAACGTGCTGGGCCCGCTGCAGAACGCGCAGCAGCTCGACGTCGTCTCCCGCCTGGTCGAGGACGCGAAGGCTCGCGGCGCGCGCGTCGTCACGGGCGGCGAGGCCGCGCCCGAGCTCGGCCCGCTGTTCTACCGCGCCACGATCGTGGCCGACGTCGCCGACGGCGTGCCGCTGGTCGACGAGGAGCAGTTCGGCCCGGCGCTGCCCGTGATCCGGTACACGGACGTGGACGACGCCGTCGCGTCGGCGAACGGGCTCGATGTCGGCCTCGGCGCGTCCGTGTGGTCGGCCGACCGCGACGAGGCGCGCGCCGTCGCCGCCCGCCTGCAGGCCGGCACGGTCTGGATCAACGGCCACGGCGGCCTGCACCCGATGGTCCCGTTCGGCGGCGTGAAGTCCTCCGGCTACGGCCTGGAGTTCGGCGTCGAGGGGCTGAAGTCCGTGGCCGTGCCGCAGGTCATCAACGGTTGAGAGGGAACGACATGACGACAGCGATCGTGGTGGGCGGCGGCTCGGCGGGTTCCGTCGTGGCCCGCAGGCTGGTGGACGCCGGGGTGCAGGTCACCCTCCTGGAAGCCGGGGGAGAGGACACCAACCCGGCCATCCACGACCCGGCGCGGCAGGGCGAGCTCTGGCACAGCGCCGACGACTGGGACTACCGCACCGTGCCGCAGGAGCACGCGGCCGGCCGCCGCCTGCACCTGCCGCGCGGCAAGGTGCTGGGCGGCTCGCACGCCCTCAACGCGATGATCTGGGTGCGCGGCGCCGCGGCCGACTTCGACCACTGGGCCGAGCTCGGCAACGAGGGCTGGTCGTGGCAGGACGTGCTGCCGGTGTACCGCGACATCGAGGCGTACTCGGGCGCGCCGTCGCCGTTGCGCGGCACCGACGGCCCGCTGTGCGTCGAGGACGGGTACCCGCTCGACCCGATCCAGGAGTCGATCGTCGCCGCCGCCGTCGAGGAGGGGCTGGAGCACAACCCCGACTACAACGGCGACCACCTGGACGGCGTCTCCCAGCAGCAGGTCACGCTCCGCGACGGCCGCCGCGTCAACACGTGGACCGCCTACCTGCAGCCGGTGCGCGACCGGCTCACGATCGAGACCGGGTGCCACGTGCACTCGGTGATCGTCGAGGACGGGCGGGCCGTCGGCGTGCGCTACCGCGCCGCCGGCGAGGACCGCGAGCTGCGCGCCGACGAGGTCGTGCTCGCCGCGGGCGCGCTGGACTCGCCGGCGATCCTGCTGCGGTCCGGCATCGGGCCCGCGGACGAGCTGGCCGCGCTGGGGATCGACGTCGTCCGCGACGCCCCCGGCGTGGGGCGCAACCTGCACGACCACCTGCTGGCGCCCGTCGTCTTCCGCACGACCGAGCGCCCGGTGGGCCCGCCGCGGTCCGGGGTGTCCGTGACCCAGACGCACCTGTTCTGGCGCAGCCGCCCCGACCTCGAGGTGCCCGACACCCAGCCGATCCACTTCTCCGTCCCCATGTACGGCGAGGAGCTGGAGCCGGTGGGCGACGACGGCTTCTCGCTCCTGGCGGGGATCGTCTCGCCCCGCAGCCGCGGTGCGCTGACGCTGTCCGGCCCCGGGCTCGACGACCCGGTGCGCATCGACCTGCAGGCGCTCGCGGACCCCGAGGACGTGCGCGCGCTGGTCGCGTCGGTGCGGCAGATGCGGTCGATCGGCGCGCGCCCGGCGCTCGCCGAGGGCTGGGGCGCCGAGGAGGTCTACCCGGGCCCGGACGTGTCGGACGACGAGCTGGAGGACTACGTGCGGCGCACCGTCGTCACCTACCACCACCAGGTCGGCACCTGCCGGATGGGCGTGGACGAGGACGCCGTCGTCGACCCGCGCCTGCGGGTGCATGGGATCGAGCACCTGCGGGTGGTGGACGCGTCCGTCATGCCGCGCGTCACCACGGGCAACACGAACGCACCGTCGGTCCTCATCGGCGAGCAGGGCGCCCGGTTCCTGCTGGAGGACGTCGGCGCGCTCGGGGCGGACGAGCGGGCGGCGTAGCCCTCAGCCGCCCAGCGCGTCGCGGACGGCGCTCGCGGAGGCCGTGAGCCGGTCCGCGATGCGCTGGGCGTCGAGCGGGCTCGCGACGTGCACGACGGCGATGGCGGCGGGCCCGCGCCCCCGCAGCGCCAGGGGCACCGCCACCGACTCCAGGCTGGGGATGACCTCGTCGCGGCTCGTCGCGAACCCGCGCTCCGCGGCCTCCGCGACCGTGGCACGCAGGGGCTCGGGGGCGCCGTCGGGCCACTGCGCGGGCGGCAGCTGCGTGAGGATCGCCTTGCCCGGCGCCCCCACCGTGACGGGGTGGCGGGCGCCCGGGTGCTGGGCCACGGGCGCGACGGCGTGCCGCGGCTCGACGCTGACGAGCGTCACGCACTCGTCGTGGTCGAGGACGGCGAGGAAGCACGTCATCCCCAGCTCGTTCGCGACGGCGGTGAGCTCGGGCAGCGCCTCGGCCTGCAGGTCGTGGGCGACGCCCGCGGCGAGCGCGGCCATGCGCGGGCCGAGCGCGACGCCGCCGTGCGCGTCGCGGACGACGAGCCCGTGGTGCTCGAGCGTGCGCAGCAGCCGGTAGGCGATCGAGCGGTGCACGCCGAGCAGCCCGGCGACGTCGTCGATGGTCAGGGGCCCGCGGGCGTCGGCGAGGACCTCCAGGATGCGGATGCCGCGGCTGAGGGTCTGCGACGGGGGAGGGCCGGCGTCCGGCATGGGAGTCCTTCCGGTGGGTTACGCTTCATTCAATAGTAGAACGACGTGTTCGAATATCGAACACTAGCGTAGGTGCCCGACGCGGACGTCGGGTGGCGCATCGACGACGATGAGGAGAGCTCGTGCAGTTCCACCACCACGGTTACGTCTCCGGCGACCCGCGGGTCCAGCCGCCCGCCGGCACCGGTGTGGACCGGCCCGCCGAGCTGCCCGACGAGGTCGACGTGCTCGTCGTCGGGTCGGGGCCGGCGGGCATGCTCCTCGCCGCTCAGATGTCGCAGTACCCGGGCGTCACCACCCGCATCATCGAGAAGCGCGAGGGCCGCCTGGTGCTCGGCCAGGCGGACGGCATCCAGCCGCGCAGCGTCGAGACCTTCGACGCGTTCGGCTTCGCGGAGCGCATCATCGCCGAGGCCTACAACATCGGCTGGATGAACTTCTGGGGCCCGGACCCCGAGAACCCGAAGCAGATCGTGCGCACCACGCGCACCGAGGACTACGGCCTCAAGATCAGCGAGTTCCCGCACCTCATCGTCAACCAGGCGCGCGTGCTCGACTACTTCGCCGAGGCCGCCGCGCTCGGGCCGGGCCGCATCGTGCCCGACTACGGCGTCGAGTTTCTCGGCCTCACCGTGCACGACGGCGACGAGTACCCCGTGGAGGTGCGCGTGCGGTACTGCGCGGGCGAGCGGACCGGCGAGGAGCGCACCGTGCGCGCCAAGTACGTCGCCGGGTGCGACGGCGCCCGCAGCGCCGTGCGCGAGTCGATCGGCCGCAAGCACGTGGGCGAGTTCGCCGCGCACGCCTGGGGCGTCATGGACGTGCTCGTCAACACCGACTTCCCCGACTGGCGCACCAAGTGCGCGATCAACTCCGAGGCCGGGAACATCCTGCACATCCCCCGCGAGGGCGGGTACCTCTGCCGCCTGTACGTGGACCTCGGCGAGGTCGCCGCGGACGATCACCACCAGGTGCGCAGGACGCCCATCGAGGAGATCATCCGCCGCGCCAACGAGATCCTCAGCCCCTACACGCTCGACGTGAAGGAGGTCGCCTGGCACAGCGTCTACGAGGTCGGCCACCGCGTGACCGACAAGTTCGACGACGTGCCCGACGGCGAGGAGCACCGCACCCCGCGCGTCTTCCTCACCGGCGACGCCTGCCACACCCACAGCGCCAAGGCCGGCCAGGGGATGAACGTGTCCATGCAGGACGGGTTCAACCTCGGCTGGAAGCTCGGGTCCGTGCTCACCGGGCTGAGCCCCGAGTCGCTCCTGGCCACCTACTCCGCCGAGCGGCAGCCCGTGGCGCAGCAGCTCATCGACTTCGACCGCGAGTGGTCCAGCCTCATGGCCCGCAAGCCCGAGGAGATCTCCGACCCGCAGGAGCTCGCCGACTACTACCTCGCGACGTCGGAGTTCCCGTCCGGCTTCATGACCCAGTACGCGCCGTCGTCGATCGTCGGCACCGGCGCGCGCCAGGAGCTCGCCGGCGGGTTCCCGCTCGGCAAGCGGTTCAAGTCCGCCCAGGTGACGCGGGTGTGCGACGGCAACGCCGTCCACCTCGGTCACCACGCCAAGGCCGACGGGCGGTGGCGGATCTACGCGTTCGCCGACGCCGCCGCGCCGGGCGAGGGCTCGGCCGTGGACGCGTTCGCCGCGTGGCTCGCGTCGCCCGAGTCGCCCGTGTCGCGGTACACGCCGGAGGGGGCGGACGTCGACGCCGTCTTCGACGTCAAGGTCGTCTACCAGCAGGCGTACGAGGACGTGGACGTCGCCGTCGTGCCCGACGTGTTCCGCCCGCAGACCGGCCCGCTCGGCCTCACCGACTGGGAGAAGGTGTACGCGGCCGCCCCGTCCGCCTGGAACCCGGACGACATCTTCGCCGAGCGCGAGCTGTCCCGCGACGGCGTGGTCGTCGTCGTGCGCCCCGACCAGTACGTCGCGCACATCCTGCCGCTCGACGCCACCGACGAGCTCGCCGCGTTCTTCGCCGGGGTGTTCGTCGGCCGCTGAGCCGGGACGAGGCCGGAGGGCGCGGCTGGTACGGTCCCGGCCATGCTGGTCCGTCATCGAGGAGACACGCCCACCGTCGACCCGTCGGCGTACGTCGCACCGACGGCGGTGCTGGTCGGCGACGTGCACGTGGCGGCCGGGGCGCGGATCCTGCACGGTGCCGTCCTCTCCGCCGAGGACGGCACCGTCGTCGTCGGCCGCGACACCGTGGTGATGGAGCAGGCGCTCGTGCGCGGCCGCAGCGGCCACGACGCGCGCCTGGGCGACGCCGTGCTGGTGGGCCCGCACGCCCACGTCAACGGCAGCACGGTCGAGGACGAGGCGTTCGTCGCGACCGGTGCCGCGCTGTTCCCGGGCAGCCGGATCGGCGCCGGGGCCGAGGTACGCATCCACGGCGTCGTGCACGTCAACACCGTCCTCCCGCCCGGCGCGGTCGTGCCGATCGGGTGGGTCGCCGTGGGCGACCCGGCCCGGATCCTGCCGCCCGGCAGCCACGACGAGATCTGGGCCGTGCAGCGCGAGCTCGACTTCCCGGGCACCGTCTACGGGGCGACGCGGGACACGCCGATGCGCGAGACGATGCGGCGCCAGTCGGAGTTCTACGGCACGCACCGCGACGACGAGGTGCTGCCGCAATGACGTACCGGCGCAAGGACGGGACCGCGACCCGGCCCGTGCGCGGCCGATGAACGGCGACCTGCCGCGGCTGCACGTGCGTGAGTGGGGCGGCGGCGACCGCACGGCCCTGCTGCTGCACGGGTTCATGGGGTCGGGGGACTCCTGGTGGCGCGTCGGGCCGGCGCTCGCGGAGTCGGGGTGGCGGGTCCTGGCACCGGACCTGCCCGGGCACGGCAGCTCCCCGCGGGACCCTCAGCTCACCGTGCCGCGGGCGGCGCGGGCCGTCGTCGCGACCTTCCGGGAGCGGTCGACTGCCGGGCCCGAGATCGCCGTCGGCCACTCGTACGGAGGAGTGGTGCTCGCCGCCGCGCGCGCGGAGCTCCGGCCGGCCAGGACGGTGCTGGTCGACGCCCTGCCGCGGTTCCGCGGCGGCGGCGACCCGGTGGAGCTCCGCGCGGACTACGAGCGCGACCGCCGGGCCCGCACGTACGACGATCTCCGGCGCACGCGCCCGCACTACGGCGAGCAGGACGCGCGGGTCGAGGCCGCGGCCGCGGAGGCGTTCGACCCGGTCACCGCCGCGGCCGTCGTGTCGTCGCCGGACGGGGACTGGCCGCTGCCCGCCGGCGCGGCCGTGATCCGTCCCGCGCCGAGCGCCTTCGTCCCCGACGACGACGCGGCACGCCTCGCGGCGGGCGGGGTGGTCGTGCGCGACGTGCCCGGGGCGGCGCACTCGGTCTGGTACGGCCACTACGAGGAGTTCATGGCCGCGCTCCGCGAGGTGCTGCCGCGCTGAGGCCCGCGGGCGACGGCGTCCGGCGGTGGCGATACTGGGGGCGACCAGGAGTGGCCAGCGGCCGAGGAGGCCCCGCGATGGCAGACCTGATGATCGACTACATCACCTCGCTCGACGGGTTCGGCTCCGCCGAGGGGTGGCCCGGCCTGTGGGGCATGGGCGGGCCGGACTACTTCGCGTTCCTCGAGGAGGACGGCCGGCAGGAGTGGACGACGCTGCTGGGCGCCACGACCTACCGGCTGTTCGCGCGGTTCGCGGAGACCGGCGAGGAGGAGATGGCCGAGGTCACGGCGCGGCCGAAGGTCGTGTTCTCCCGGACCCTCACCGAGCCGCTGGAATGGGCCAACACCACGCTCGTCGCGGGCGACGCCGTCGCGGCCGTGCGCGCGATGAAGGAGGGCGACGTGCCGCTCCGGACCATCGGCAGCCGGGGGCTGGCCCGCTCGCTGCTGACCGCGGGACTTGTCGACCGGATCCGTGTGGTGGTGTTCCCCGTGGTCAACGGCGCCAGCGGCGGCGACCGCCTCTACGACGGCTGGCCCGACGTTCGCCTGGAGCTCCTCGACAGCCGCACCCTCGACGGCCGGTTGCAGCTGCTCGAGTACGCCCCGACGGTGCTGGACGGCCCGCCCGGCGTCGGCTGAGCGGCCGTCCTGGCGGCGTCGTCAGAACGGCGGGTCGCCGGGTTCGGGACCTGCTCGTCCGGGGCTCACGCGCTCGGCTGGAGGGGAATACCCCGCCCGTTCGGGCGCCGGTGTCTCGGTCTCGGTTGCCGACGCCTCGGCCGCGGTCTGGAGGGCGAGGTGCTGTGTCTCGGTGGCCCAGGCGTCGAGGTGGTCGAGGGTGTGGTCCGCGGATCCGGGCTCGGTGAGGTAGGTGCGGCCGCGGGGTGAGGTCCAGGCCAGGACGCCGGTGCCGGGCCGGCCGCCCGGCCGGTCGTGGAGGTGTTCGACGGTCCATCGGGACTCGTGCTTCAACGTGTGGTGACGGCGGCACAGTGCGGCGAGGTTGGTGGCGTCGGTGGTGCCGCCGTGCTCCCAGGCGGTGGTGTGGTCGAGGTCGCAGCGTCGTGTGGGGATGCGGCAGCCGGGGAACCGGCAGGTGAGGTCGCGTTGGGTGAGGAAGGCGCGTAGGTCGGCGGGCACGACGTAGGAGCGTCGGTCGACGGTGAGCATCGCGCCGGTGACGGGGTCGGTGAGCAGGCGTCGCAGGGTGGGGGCGCGGGCGGTGAGGTGGCGTGCGGTCTCCGCGTCGATGGGGATGGTGCCGTCCAGCAGGCCCGGACTCTCGCTGGTGCCGGTGAGGGTGGTGATCGGGACGGTCACGTGCACCACGGGCCGGACGGTGCGCGCCAGCGTGGCGAGCGGATCGGGCAGGTCCGGTAGATCTGGTGGTGCCGTCCCTGGCGGGGTGTTCGGGTTGGTTGCCGCGCCTGGCGGTCCTGCGGCGTGCGTGGCGTGCGAATCCGTCACCTGGTGGTCGTCGAGGAGGAGGGCGGCCAGGGCCGCGGCGCGCAGCTGCCCGACCCTGCGCGGGTCACCGTCCGTCTTGGCGCGGGTGGCGGTGCGGTGCAGGCGGTCGTAGACGGCACGCGCGACGGGGGTCGGCAGGTGCGCGGTGAGCCAGGACATCCCGTCGGTGCCGTCGTCGACCCATACGTCCGCCTTCAGGGCGGCGGCCTGGTGGCGGACCTCGGCGGGCACCGGGTGCAGCCGGTCCCGCGCGGCGCGGACGAGCGCCCCGAACCGTGCCGCCGTCATCCCGGGTGCCCGGTCCAGGACCGCGCGCTCGACCCGCACGGCGACGCTCGGGGGCAGGCCTGCGACCGCGTCCGCGAGCTTGGCCGCGTGCTGGTAGCTGATCGTTCCCGCGCACAACGCCTCCAGCGTCGCGGTCGCCTTCGAGGCCAGGACCTCGGCGTCGGCGAGCCAGCCGGCCGCGACGTGCTCGCTGACCCCGAGCGCGCACGCGACCTCCGCGACCAGCGCACGGTGCGCGACCGAGCCGCGACGCTCCGGAGAAGCCGACGACACCCGCTCCACGCCCAGGTCCAGCATCGCCGACTCGTGCGTCGTGGCGAGGACCTCGGCCAGCGCGACCGTGCGCCGTCCCGCCGCCGCGTTCACCGCCGCCTGCTCGTCCGCCGCCCGGTCCAGCGCAGCATCAAGCCGCGAAGCGGCGGTGCTGGGCGGGGTGGCCATACGAGCACTCAACCACCCGCCACCGACACGTTCTCGAACAGGTGTTCGACGACGAGCAGGTCATCGTCGGCCTGCCCGGCGGCGCCCCCGGACGGGGCGGTCGCATGGCAGGATGCCCACGGCCTCCGGGCCAGGACGGACCGAGCGGAAGGCTGTGGAGTGGGCGACCCGACGACGTGCGTGTTCTGCGGGCTGATCGCGTCAGGGGAGGGGTCCTGGGTCGCGCGCGAGCCGGACGCGGTCGCCTTCCTGCCGCGGCCGGGCGGGGAGCTCGCGCCGGGCCACACGCTCGTCGTCCCCCGTGATCACTGCGTCGGGGTGCTGGACGCGAGCCCCCAGGTCATGGCCGCGACGATGGCGCTCGTGCAGCGCGTCTCGGTGGCCATGACCAGGGCGCTCGGGGCGACCGGCGTGGTGCTGCTCAACGCGAGCGGGCCGTTCTCGGGGCAGTCGGTCGACCACCTGCACGTCCACGTCGTGCCGCGCTGGCCGGGCGACGAGGCGACGCTCTGGCCGAGCGACCGGTCGTCCCACGAGCCGATCCCCGCCGCCGCCGCGTTGCTGTCCGCCGAGCTGCGGTAGGCGCCCCAGGCTTCCGGGCGCACCTCGACGTCGAACGCGAGGGGCCCTCTCAACGCGTGCGGCTCACCCGCAGGACCTCCTCCTGCCACGGCGCGACGACGGTGGGCGAGACGTGGCAGTCGAGCATGAGGAAGCGGCGCTGGTCGACGGGCTCGCGCGCCCAGGTCCCGAGGCGGTCGAGGTCGTCGAGGGTGCGCACGACCACGCCCTCGGCGCCGACGGCGGCGGCGAGCGCGGCGAAGTCGGTCTCGGGGATGCGCATGGGCTCCTCGGCGAGGCCCTGCCGCCCGTAGACGTGCACCTCGGCGCCGTACACGGCGTCGTTCCAGACGACGGCGACGCCCCGGCCGCCGGCGGTGCGCACGGCGGTCTCGAGGTCGGCGAGGGCCATGAGGCCGCCGCCGTCGCCGGTGGTGAGGACGACGGTGGCGTCGGGCAGGGCGGCGGCGGCGCCGGGCACGCTGGGGAAGCCGAGGCCGATGGACTGGTAGGCGGTGCCGACCATCATCATCCGGTCGGGGGAGGCCACCGGCCAGTACATGTTGGCCCAGCCGATGAAGTGGCCGCCGTCGGAGACGACGACGCGGTCGGCGGGCAGCAGGGCGCCGATGCGGCTCGCGACGCCGCGCGGGTCGAGCCGGCCGTCGGAGGCGATCCCGTCGGCGGGGCCGGTGTCGTAGGCGCGGGCCGCCGCGACGCCGACGGAGTCGCGCCAGCCGGACGGTGTGGCCCCGAGGGTGCGCAGCTCGTCGAGCAGCGCGCGGGTCACGAGGGCGGCGTCGCCGCGGATGAACGAGCCCACGTGACGGTGGGTGGCCGCCTCGGCGGTGTCGACCTGGACCACGCGCGTGCCGGGGGAGAAGAGGTCCCCGAACCGCATCGTGAACTGGTTGAGCGACGCGCCCACGACGACGGCGACGTCCGCCTCGCGCACGAGCGCCATCGCGCCGTCGGCGCCGAAGCCGCCGGCGACGCCGAGGTCGTAGCGGGCGTCGGGGAAGACGCCGCGGCCGAGGGCCGTCGACGCGGTGAGGGCGCCGGTGGCCTCGGCGAGCTCGCCCAGCGCCTCGCCCGCGCCGGCCAGCCACGCGCCCCGTCCGGCGAGGAGCAGCGGCCGCTCGGCCCCGGCGAGGGCGCGCGCGAGGTCGGTGATCGCGGCGGCGTCGAACGGACCGACGGGCGCGAGCGGGCCGGGGAGCGCGGGCTCGGGGGCCTCGGGCACGGGGCCGGCCTCGCGGGCGGCGACGTCGTAGGGGATCGCGAGCACGACCGGCACGCGGTAGGTCAGGGAGTGCTCGATCGCGATGACGGTGGTCGCGGCGGCGTCCGCGCGGCCGACGGTATAGGTGCGGGCGCCGACGGCGGCGGCCATGGCGATCTGGTCGACGTCCCACGGGCGCGGGCCGGATGTGGGCTCGTCGCCGGTGAGGAGCACGAGGGGCACCCGCGCCTGCGCGGCCTCCGCGAGCGCGGTGAGCGTGTTGGTGAAGCCGGCGCCGTAGGTGGCGGTGGCGGCGGCGATGCGGCCTGACGCGCGGAAGTAGGCGTCGGCGGCGACGACGCCGCCGGCCTCGTGCCGGACGGCGGTGAAGCGGGCGGAGGTGTGGCGCTCGACGTCGTCGAGGAACCAGGCGTTGCCGTTGCCCATGACGCCGAAGACGTGGTCGACGTGCTGGGCGAGGGTGCGGGCGACGTGGGCGGACACGGTGGGCACGGGGCCTCCAGGGAACAGTGACGGATGAGTGGTGTGCGTCCGTATGTGTCCCGTGCGGTCCCGACGCCGGGTCCGAGGTGCTGACTGTGCAGTGGTGACTG
The DNA here is from genome assembly GCF_042728595.1 of Isoptericola sp. NPDC060185. Lineage (NCBI taxonomy): Bacteria > Bacillati > Actinomycetota > Actinomycetes > Micrococcales > Promicromonosporaceae > Isoptericola > Isoptericola sp. NPDC060185. Next base: position 22,452 of record NZ_JBHWYY010000060.1, read on the forward strand.
CCGGTGACCGGGCTGCCGTGCGCCCCTTTTTCGAGCGCGGGCGGCACCAGTCCGCCTCGACGACGGCGAGTATAGCCCCGCCGCTTCGCCCGTCGGGAGGGTTGTGGAGGCCATCCGTAAGCGGTAACTTACCGTTGGTGATGGCTGACCGATCCGGGTTCGCCGCCCTGGCGGATCCGACACGACGCGAGATCTTCGAGCGGGTCGCGGCCCGCCCCTCGTCGGTGAGCGTGCTCGCCGACGACCTCCCGGTGAGCCGTCCGGCGGTCTCCCAGCACCTGCGGGTGCTCAAGGACGCCGGGCTGGTGGTCGACGAGGCCGTGGGGACCCGGCGGGTGTACCGCGCCGACCCCGATGGGGTGGCGATGCTGCGCGACTACCTCGACCTCTTCTGGCGTCGCTCGCTCGACACCTTCGCGTCCGTCGCCGAGGAGACCTTCCATGAGCGTCCACACCCCTGAGCCCACCGCACCCACCGCCGTCTCCCACGCGGTGGACGTCGCGGCCCCGGTCGAGCACGTCTTCGACGTGTTCACCCTGCAGATGCCGCGCTGGTGGGACCCTGACCACCACCTGCTCGACGCCGTCGTCGACATGATCGTCGAGCCGCGCGTCGGCGGCACGATCACCGAGGTCGCCGCCACCGGGGAACGGTGCACGTTCGCCCGCGTGCTCGCGTTCGACCGCCCCACCCGGTTCGCCTTCAGCTGGGACGTCTCGCCACGCTGGGAGGTCGAGACCGACCCCGCCCGGTGCAGCGAGGTGCACGTCTCGTTCACCGCGACGGGCGACGCGACCACGCGCGTCGTCCTCGAGCACCGGCACCTCGACCGGCACGGCGAGGGCTGGGGCGGCATGCGCGACGCCGTCGGCGCCGACGACGGCTGGGCTCTCGACCTGCGGCGGTTCGCCGCGGTCGCGGGCGAGGAGGCGAGCCGGGCCGACGTCGAGGGGAGGACGTCGTGACCTTCGCGTTCGTCGCCATCCACCACCCGCGGCCGGAGCGGCGCCAGGAGCTGCTCGACGGGATGCTCGAGATGGGCACGGTCATGGCCGCCGCCCCGGGGTACCTCGGCGCGGGGCCGTGGGAGGACGCGCACACCGACCGCATCCTCGGCATCTCGTTCTGGGAGTCGGAGGCCGCGTTCCGGGCGGCCGTGCCGCCAGGGATCGGCGACCCTAGCGACGAGGTCCCGGAGGCCGAGACCCGCCCCCGCGACGTGTTCCTCCTGCAGTCGTACGAGCGGCCCGACGCCGACGGCTTCGCCGCGTTCTTCGAGGCGATGTCGGACGACGAGGGCGGCTCCGGGGCCGACGGGTTCGCCGAGCAGTTCCTCAGCCTCGACCCGTCGACCGTGGCGGTCGTGGGCCGCGAGCAGCTGCGCGCCGCGCTGCCCGCCCGGCACGCGATGTTCGGGTCGATCGGCGCGACGGGAACGCGGCTGAGCGGCCTCGACGTCACCCGCCTCGACGACCGGCACGTGCTCGCCCGCACCACGTGGGACGTGCTCTTCGCCGACGAGTCGGCCGAGCCGATGCGGCTCGAGTCGACGTACCTGTTGCGCCGCGACGGCGGGCGGTGGCAGGCGGTGGTCTACCTCAACCACCGGGACGTCGCCGCGGAGGTCGCCGCGCGGGCCGGCAGGGGATGACAGGGGGCTGGCCCGTCCCGCGCGCGGCGCGGG
>NZ_JBHWYY010000061.1:0-24021 GCF_042728595.1 Isoptericola sp. NPDC060185
GTTTCGACGAGAAACAGGGCCACGATCACACCCACGACGAGGTCAGCGGAGGCCGAGCTTGCGCGTGCACGCCGGCCACTGGCCCCAGCCCGCGCGGTCCTGCAGGATCTGCGCCCGCTTGGTCTGCTCGGCGCGGCCGTGGCGGTGCGGCAGGCCCGTGCCGCCGACCGCGCGCCACGTGCGGCTCGTGAACTGGTAGAGGCCGTAGTACCCGTTGCCCGTGTTGGCGCGCGGGTTGCCGCCCGACTCGCAGCGGCCGAGCTGGCCCCAGACGTTGCGCGTCGTGAGACGGGTCGCCGCGACCCAGCCGGTGCGGCCGCCGGGCAGGCGCACCTTGACCCGGTTGACGTCGCGGCCGGTGGTGCGAGCCAAGCGCTTCACGGTGGTGCCGAGGCGCACGTGCTTGATCACCTTGGAACGGCTGCTCATGCCCTTGCGGATCGCGACGGCCTTCTTCGTGTAGCGGGTGCCGGTCACGTCCGCGAGCGGGACCGACGTGAGCGCGGACTTGGGCGCCCAGCCGACCCGGCCGGCGGGGGTGCGGACCTTGAGGCGGTACCGGCCGCGCTCGATGACGCGCACCTTCGTGCCGTCGTCGGGGCGGGCGACGGTGCGCGACCTGCTCGAGGGCGTCTTCGTCAGCCGAGCCCGGTCCGCCTTGACCCAGCGGACGCCCAGGGCGCGGGTGGTCGTGGAGGCGGAGGCTGCGGTCGTGGTGGTGGCGGCGGTCGCGGGGGCGGCCGCGGCGGGCACCACCAGGGCAGAGGTGACGAGCGCGCCGGCGACTGCGGCCACGACGGAGCGTCGTGCGGTGGATCGAGGCATGCGTACCAGGGAACGATGTCACGAACGGATAACAAAGCCGGTGCGCGAACGGTCACACGCTCTTCACCGGATGCCGATGCCATTCCCGGTCAAACGCCGAGGTGCCGCGCGTTCCGCGCGCATCCGGCTTTGGCGGACATGCCCGACCCCGGGCCTCCCGGGCTGCGGAGGCCGGGCTCTCCGGACCCCGGCCGCGCGGTGCGAGACTGTCGCCCGTGCCCGCCGACCCCACCCCCGCGCCCGAGCAGCACCCCCTGCTCGACGTGCTCACCGCGCACGGCGCGCGGGCCGACCGGCTGACGCACGTGCGCACGTTCCCGGCCCGCGAGGGGATCACCGTGGACTGGCCCGCCTGGGCCGACCCGGGCGTGGTCGAGGGCTACCGCGCGCTGGGCGTCGCGCGCCCGTGGGCGCACCAGGTCGAGGCCGCCGACGCCGCATGGGCCGGGCGGCACGTCGCGCTCGCGACGTCGACCGGGTCGGGCAAGTCGCTGGCGTTCTGGCTGCCCGCGCTCACCGCGGTGCGCCGCGCCGCCCCCGCCACCGTGCTGTACCTCTCCCCCACCAAGGCCCTCGCGGCGGACCAGCTCGTCGGGCTGGAGCGGCTCGTCGGCGCGATCCCCGACGGCGCCCCGCGCCCCCGCGTCGCGACCTGCGACGGCGACACTCCCACGGAGGAGCGCCGCTGGGTGACCGAGCACGCGGACGTCGTGCTCACCAACCCCGACTTCCTGCACTTCTCGATGCTGCCCGGCCACCGCCGCTGGGCCCGGCTGCTGCGGGGGCTGCGCTACGTCGTCGTCGACGAGGGGCACGCGTACCGCGGCGTCTTCGGCGCGCACGTGTCGCTGGTGCTGCGGCGGCTCGCGCGCCTCGCCGCCCACTACCGACCCTCGGACCGGCTGGCCCCGGCGGACGCCACGGCGTCCGCGGGCCCGGTGTTCGTCGTGGCGAGCGCGACGACGGCCGAGCCGGCGGTGAGCACGGCGCGGCTGGCCGGCGTGCCGTTCGACGACGTCGTGGCCGTCACCGCCGACTCCTCGCCGGCCGGCCGGCGCACGTTCGCGCTGTGGCAGCCGCCGGAGGTGGCCGCCTTCGACCGCTCCCGCGCCACGGGCGAGGCGCCCACGCACGAGGACGACCCGTGGGCCCTGCCCGACCCCCTCGACCCCGCGCACACCGAGCAGGAGGCCGACGCCGTCCTCACGACGCGCGGCGCCGCCGAGCACCCGCGCCGGTCGGCGACGGCCGAGACGGCGGACCTGCTCGCCGACCTCACCGCCTCCGGTGCGCGCACGCTCGCGTTCACCCGGTCGCGCCGCGGCGCCGAGTCGGTGGCGCAGCAGGCGCGCGACCACCTGCGGCCCGTGGCCGCGGGGCTGGACGCCCGGGTGGCGAGCTACCGCGGCGGCTACCTTCCCGAGGAGCGCCGCGCCCTCGAGGAGGCCCTGCGCACGGGCGAGCTGCGCGGGCTGGCCACGACCAACGCGCTCGAGCTGGGCGTCGACATCTCCGGGCTCGACGCCGTGCTCGTCGCCGGCTGGCCCGGCACCCGCGTGTCCCTGTGGCAGCAGGCGGGGCGCGCCGGGCGGGCCGGGGCGGAAGGACTGGTCGCCTTCGTCGCGCGCGAGGACCCGCTGGACACCTACCTCGTGACGCACCCCGAGGCCGTGTTCGACGCCGCGCTCGAGGCCACCGTCTTCGACCCGTCGAACCCGCACGTGCTCGCCCCCCAGCTGTGCGCCGCCGCCCAGGAGGTGCCGCTGCGGGCCGAGGACCTGGACGCCTTCGGCGACCCCGCCGCCGTGCGCGACGTGCTCGACGTGCTCGTCGCGCGCGGCGCCCTGCGGCGCCGACCCTCCGGCTGGTACTGGACGCACGCGCAGCCCGCGTCGGGGATGGCGGACCTGCGCGGCTCCGGCGGGCGCCCCGTCCGCGTCGTGGAGGCGACCACCGGGCGGCTGCTCGGCACCGTGGACGCCGGGTCGGCGGACGGGCAGGTGCACGACGGGGCCGTGTACGTGCACCAGGGCGCGACGTTCGTCGTGGACCACCTGGACCTGGAGGACCATGTGGCGCTCGTCGTGCGCAAGGACGTGGAGCACGGCACGTGGTCGCGCGAGGTCATGGAGATCGCGATCGACGAGGGGGGCCACCGGCCCCTCGAAGGTCGCGACTGGGGTCCCGTGCGGTGGGGCCTCGGCCCCGTGGAGGTGACGAGCCAGGTGGTCAGCTTCCAGCGCCGCCGCCTGCCGGACATGCAGGTGCTCGGCACCGAGGCGCTCGACCTGCCGTCCCGGACGCTGTCCACCACCGCGGTCTGGTGGTCGGTGCCCGACTTCGTGCTGCGTGCGGCCGGCGTCTCCCCCGACGAGACGCCCGGCGCGCTGCACGCCGCGGAGCACGCGTCGATCGGGCTGCTGCCGCTGCTGGCCACGTGCGACCGCTGGGACCTGGGCGGCGTGTCCACGGAGCTGCACCCCGACACCGGCGAGGCCACCGTCTTCGTCTACGACGCGTACCCGGGCGGGGCGGGCTTCGCCGAGCGCGGGTACGCGCTCGGGGCCCGCTGGCTGGCCGCCACCCGCGACGCGATCGTCGCCTGCTCCTGCGCCGACGGCTGCCCCGCGTGCGTGCAGTCCCCGAAGTGCGGCAGCGACAACGCCCCGCTCGACAAGGCCGCCGCCGTCCGCCTGCTCGACGCCGTGCTCGCCCACGCCCCGGCTCAGCGGCCGGAGACGGCCTCCGCCTGACCGCCGCCCGCCGGCGTCACCCCGCGGGCGTCACCCCGAGGCGCTCGAGACGCAGGCCGCCGGACGCCGGGCCCACGCGCAGCACGACGTCGCCGGCCGGCAGGTCGGCGGTACCCCGCCAGACGCCGTCGGCCCATGCCCCGGCGACCTCGGTCTCTCCCGCCCGGACGTCGAGCGCGGTGGGCCGGCCGCCCTCGTCGGACGCGTGGACCGCGACCTCGTGCGCCCCGCCCGCGGCGGGGCGCACCGTGAACGCGACCCACTCCCCCGGCCCGAGCTCGGCCGTGAACCGTCCCGCGCGGGCCCGCTCGGCCGGGTCCGGCGCGAACGGGTTCGCGACGCCGTCGCCGCCCTCGTACCGGAGTGTCACCGCGTCCGAGGGCCGCAGACCCTCGAGCGGCCGGGCACCCTCGGTCGCGTAGGCCATCCCCTGCGCGCCCTGGTCGAACGCGTACGCCGGCAGCGCGACCGGCGGCCGGCGCAGGAGCGCCGCCACGACCTCGTCGTGCCACTCGCACCGCTCCAGCGCCATCGCGCCGAGCAGTGCCTCGAGGGTGCACCACGCGTCGTCCGGCCCGGGGCGCGGGCCGTCGCCGCGGACGTACGCCTGGACGTCGGCCCAGCCGGGCGGGGGCACGACGACGGCCGGCGAATGGGCGTTGTCGACCTTCTTCCAGGTCCAGAAGTTCCAGCCGATCCCCTCCGCCTCGTACAGCCCGAACGCTGCCGCCAGCCAGTCCGGGGCGTTCTCCCCGCCTTCCCCCATGTAGAGCGGCAGGCCGAGCCGGTCGCGAACCTCGAGGAACCCCGCGATGCCCTCGCGGTCCGGCGGCGACCAGTAGCGGTGGAACTGGACCACCGACGCGTCGTCCCAGACCTCCGTGAAGATCGCCGGGTCGCTCGCCCAGTGCGTGCCCTCGTACATGATCAGGTGGTCCGGGTCGACCTCCCGGATCGCCGCGGTGAGACGGCGGTACAGCGCCACCAGGTCGGCGGCGTGCCGCGGGCCGTGCTCGTCGGGCAGCGGCTCGTTGAGCAGGTCGTACGCGGCGACCGTCGGGTCGTCGGCGTACCTGCGCGCGAGCTCCGTCCACAGCCGGACCGTGAGGTCGGGGTAGCGGGGTTCGGTGAAGAGCTCGGGCCGCCCGCGCGGGGAGTCGTCGATGTTGGTCCCGGTCTGCCCGCCCGGTGCGCCGTGCAGGTCGAGCACGACGTGCAGCCCGTGCGCCTCGCACCACCGCACGCAGCGCTCCACCAGGGCGAACCCGTCCTCGAGGAACCGACCGGCTTCGTCCATCACGACGCGCGAGTTGATCGGCAGGCGCACGTGGTCGAAGCCCTCGGCCGCGATGCGCGCGACGTCCGCCTCCGTGAAGAACGTGTCCCGGAACCGCGCCCAGAACTCCGCCGCACGGTCCGGCCCGACGAGGTCGTCCACCAGGGCCTCGATCTCCCTCGGAGACTGGGCCGGCACGCCGCGCCCCTCGGGCGCCGGCGCGAACCGCCACATGTAGCCCTCGGGCAGCAGCCACGTACCGATCCCGACGCCCCGCGCGAGCGCGGGCGCACCGTCCGCCCCCACGAGTCGCGTGCCGTCCCTGCTCACCCAGCCGACCATCGTCGTTCCCTCTCTCCGAGACTCCTGCGCCGACGCGTCGGCGCCGACAGCTCCCGCCGGGAGGCCCGACCGGACCGTCCCAGCACGCTCTTCGTGGCCGCATAGGCTGCGACCGTGACCACCGAGACGACCTCCCCCGGCCCGGGCGACCCGGCCGGCGACGCCACCGCACGCCCCGAGGGCGTCCAGCAGCGCCGTACGCGGCTGCGCCGGCAGGAGATCCTCGACGTCGCCGCGGCGACGTTCGCGAACCGGGGGTACAACAACGCGTCGCTGGCGGAGATCGCCGACGAGGTCGGGATCTCCGCGCCGGCGATCCTGCACCACTTCCGGTCCAAGGAGGGGCTGCTCACCGAGCTCCTGCGCGCCCGCGACGGCGAGCGCGTCGGCGACGCCGCGGACGGGTCGCGGCCGCGCGGGCTCGCCTTCCTCGACCACCTGGTCGACACCGTCGCGCGGAACGCCGAGCGCCCCGGGATCACGCAGCTCTACACGGTGCTCTCCGCCGAGGCCGTGACCGACGGGCACCCCGCCCAGACGTGGTTCCGGGACCGGTACGTCGGCCTCCGCGCCATGGTGCGGCAAGCTCTCGCCGAGGCCCTGGACGACGGCGAGCTGTCGGCGGGCACGGACCTCGACGAGACGGCCGCGGCGGTCGTCGCCGTCATGGACGGCCTGCAGGTGCAGTGGCTGCTCGACCCCGAGCGGGTGGACATGGTCGCCGTGACCCGGCGCACCATCGCCGCCTTGCTCGCGTCGCTCACCCCTTGATGGCGCCGGTGAGCACCCCCTTGGTGAAGTACCGCTGGGCGAACGGGTAGAGCAGCAGGATCGGCACCGTCGCGACGACGATGACGGCCATCTGCAGCGTCTGCCCCGGCGGCGGCGGCTGGTCCGGCGCCTGGATCGACGTGAGCGCCGACCCCTGGACCACGTACTGGTTCAGCACCACCTGGATGGGCCACTTCGCGGTGTCGTTGATGTAGATCATCGCGTTGAAGAAGGAGTTCCAGTACCCGACCGCGTAGAAGAGCGCGATGACGGCGAGCACGGCCTTCGACAGCGGCAGCACGATCTGCCCGAAGATGCGCCACTCGCTCGCGCCGTCCAGACGGGCGGACTCGAGCAGCTCCTCCGGCAGCCCCATAAAGAAGTTCCGGACCACGACCATGTTAAACGCCGAGATCAGCCCCGGGATGATCAGCGCCCAGTACGAGTCGAGCAGGCCGAGCGACCGCACCAGCAGGTAGTTCGGGATGATTCCGGCCCCGAACAGCATGGTGCAGAGCACGAGGACCAGCACGGCCCTCGACCCCGGCACCCGCCGGGTGCGCGTCAGGCCGTACGCCAGGGTGGTCGTGAAGAGCATGGACAGCGCCGTGCCGACGATCGTCACGAACGCGGACACCAGCAGCGCACGCGTCACGACGCCCCCGCCGAGGATCGACCGGTACGCGTCCAGGGAGAACGACGTCGGGAACATCCCGCCCTCGGCCGCCGCTGCCCGGGACGCGAAGCTCATCGCGATGACGTACACGAACGGGTACAGCATCACGAGCACGATGAACGCGATGGCGACGCCCTTCGCCACCTGGACCCCCGGCGAGGGGCGCCCCATCCAGGGCGGTCGGCGCGGGTCGGGCGGCCGCCGGGTCGCCGGCGGACGGGACGGGGCGGCCGTGGAGGTCGTGGTCATCAGAAGAGTCCTTCCGTGCCGAGGCGCTTGGCGAACCGGTTCGCCCCGATGACGAGGATCGTGCCGATCACGCCCTTGAAGAGGCCGGCGGCGGTGGACAGCCCCCAGTCGCCCCCGGCGATCCCGCGGTAGTACACGAACGTGTCGAGCACCTCGGCCGCGTCGGAGCCGACGGCGGGCTGCTGCAGCAGGAGCTGCTCGAAGCCCACGGTGAGCACGTTGCCGATGGTGAGGATGAGCAGCAGCGTGATCACCGGCACCAGGCCGGGAAGCGTGATGTGCCACGTGCGCCGGAAGGAGCCTGCGCCGTCGACGGCGGCGGCCTCGTACCGCTCGTTGGGGATGGCGCTGATCGCGGCGAAGAAGATGATGGTGCCCCAGCCGATGTCCTTCCAGATCACCTGGGACGTGACGAGCGCCTTGAACGTGTCCGGGTCGCCCATGATGTTGACCCCGTCGATCCCGATGGCGGAGAACAGCTCCGCGACCGGTCCGGCCCCGCCGAGCACCTGCTGCCAGATCGCGATGACGATCACCCACGAGATGAAGTGGGGCAGGTAGACGATCGACTGGACGACCCGCTTGGTGCGGTCGGAGATCAGCGAGTTCAGGAGCAGCGCCAGCAGGATCGGCGCCGGGAACGCGAACACGATCTGCAGCAGCGAGATGACCAGCGTGTTCTGCAGCGCCCGCAGGAACTGCGGGTCGGAGAACATGGCGCTGAAGTTGTCGAGGCCCACCCAGGCGGACCCGCCGATGCCCCAGTACGGCGAGTAGTCCTGGAACGCGACCACGTTGCCGAGCAGCGGCAGGTAGGCGAAGACGAGGAAGAACAGCAGGCCGGGGAGGATGAAGGTGTACATCCACCGTTCGCGCCAGATCCGCGTGCGCAGGGGCGCCTTGTCCCGCCCGGCGGGCGCGGGCGATCCCGCGCCCCGCCGGGGGGTGGCCGTGGCGTCCGGCCGCTCGAGCACCGCCATGTCTCAGGACGCCTTGTCGAGGGCGGCCTGGTACTCGTCGCGGACGGCGTCGCCGCCCGCCTTGCGCCAGGCGTCGCGGTACTCGTCGACGGCGTCGAGGGGCATGCGGCCCGAGACGATGCCGTTGCGGTAGTCGGTGTCGATCTCCGAGAGGCGCGCACCGTTCGAGATGCTTGCCTCGTTGTAGAGGCCGACCACCGGGCTCGGCACCGTCGCGGCGACGAGCGGCTCCACCGACTCCTTGAAGTTGTCGACGAAGTCGAGCGACGTCTGCGGCACGACGAACGACGGCGACTTGAACGCCCCGAGCCACTGCAGCGCGGCGCGGTCGTCGTTCGCGGCCTGGTCGCCCAGGTCGGTCACGGCGTGCCCCTTGCCGAACTCCCAGTTGAACCCCTCCTTGCCGGAGTTGATGAACAGAGCCTCGGTCGAGCCGTCGGGGGCGCGCCAGTAGTTGATGACGTTGAGGAGCTCCGTGAGCCGCTTCGGGTCCTCCGCGGCCTTCGCGGAGATCGCGACCATGCCCCAGTAGCCGGCGTTGCGCTCGACGACGAGGTCGCCGCCGTCGACCGCCGGGGGGACGAAGAGCCGCGGGTCGGCACCCTTCGTCGTGTCCGTGGTGTCCCGCAGGATGCTGGCGCCGAAGAACCCGTTGAACGAGTCGACCGTGATCGCGACCTGGCCGTTCGTGAACATCTCGGCCGCCTTGTTGCCCTGCGTCGCGAGGGCGAGGGCGTCGGGGTGGTAGACCCCCGCCTTCCACAGGTCGTTGTGGTACTTCAGCGCGTCGGCGTAGGCGTCCGTCTCGATGACGTTGACGAGCTTGCCGGCGTCGTCCAGCTGCCACGTGGTGCCGGTGCGGAACATCCACTGCACGACCGACTGGATCTTCCCGTCGAACGCGGCGATGCCCCACAGCTGCTTGCCGTGCACGGACTTGAGCGCCGCGATCTCGGTCATGAGCTCGAGGAACCCCGCCGCGTCGGACGGGATCTCGTCCGCGCCGGTGGCCTCGACAGCATCCCAGCGGATCGCGGGGAAGTTGGTGAGGTACGGGTCCTCGTTCGGGACGCCGAAGATGTGGCCGTTCTTGGACGACGCCGTCCAGGCGTTGGTGGCCACGTTCGCGAGGTTGGGCCACTGCAGGATCTTGTCGCCGGCGAGCACCTCGGTCAGGTCGGCGAAGACTCCGTCGTCGATCGCCTTGGCCGCCACCGCGCTCTGGTCCTGGACGAAGGAGAGGTCGGGCACCTCGCCGGAGGCGATCGTCGTCGCCATCTTCTCGTTGTAGGTGTCGAACGCGACCAGGGTCGGCTTGAACTCGCCGCCGAGGCGCTCGTTCAGGTCCGCCCAGTACTCGTTGTCGGGCGCCTTGCGCGGCGGCGAGCCCCACAGCACCTGGAACGTCGTGACGGCCCCGCCGGCGAGCGGCGCCGCGTCGACCGAGTCGAAGTACTTCTCGATCGGCTGGGTGTAGATGGCCGGCATGCCATCGACGGAGCTCACGATCCCCCCGTCCAGCGCCGGCGGTGCGACGTACGTCGGCGGCTTCAGCGCGACGCTCTCCCGCGGGCTCGGCCGGCCGGCCGCGCCGGAGGAGCAGGAGGTGAGCGCGACCGTCGCGGCGCCCATGCCGGCGAGGGTGAGGAACCCCCGGCGGGTGAGCGGGGACGTGGCCAACGATGACGGGGACGTTCTCATCACTTCTCCTTCGAAGCACACGGGCCGGTGAGTGCGGCAGACGGTAGCGCCGCCTGCCGCAAGTTGTCTAACAGTCGTTAAGCAACTGCTCGCCACCTGCAGCGATACTCGAGACCTGAGCGGGCAGCGACCTCGGCCGGGACGCGACGGTCGTGCGGCCGTCGCGCTCCGATCCAACTTACTTAACGGTCAGTAAGTCGGTACTATAGCGCCACCCGCATCGCCGTCGACGCCGAGAGGACCCCCCTTGAGCACCGCCCCTTACCGTGATCCCGCACTGCCCGTCGCCGCCCGCGTCGACGACCTGCTCGCCCGTATGACGCTGCGGGAGAAGGTCGGACAGATGCTGCAGCTCGACGCGCGCGACGGCGTCGCCGCGGCCGTGGAGGGGCGGCATGCGGGCTCCCTGCTGCACACCTCGCCGGAGAACGTCCGCGAGGCCCACGCGGTCACGGGGCGGAGCCGGCTCGGCATCCCGCTGCTCGTCGCGGAGGACTGCATCCACGGGCACTCCTTCTGGGAGGGCGCGACGATCTTCCCCACCCAGCTCGGCATGGCCGCGACCTGGGACGCCCCGCTCCTCGAGCGGGTGGCGCGCGCCACCGCGGTCGAGGTCGCCGCGACGGGCATCCACTGGACCTTCTCCCCCGTCCTGTGCATCGCCCGCGACCTGCGGTGGGGCCGCGTGGACGAGACCTTCGGCGAGGACCCGTACCTCCTCGGCGAGCTGGCCTCCGCGATGGTGCGCGGCTACCAGGGCGACGGCCTCGGCGACCCCACCGGGATCCTCGCCACCGCGAAGCACTTCGCCGGGTACTCCGAGACCCAGGGCGGGCGCGACGCCAGCGAGGCCGACATCTCGCGGCGCAAGCTGCGCTCGTGGTTCCTGCCGCCGTTCGAGCGTGTGGCCCGGGAGGGCTGCGCGACCTTCATGCTCGGCTACCAGTCGATGGACGGCGTGCCCGTCACGGTCAACGGGTGGCTGCTGGACGAGGTGCTGCGCGGCGAGTGGGGGTACACCGGCGCGCTCGTCACGGACTGGGACAACGTGGGGCGGATGGTCTGGGAGCAGCGCATCCAGCCGGACCACGTGCACGCCGCCGCTGCCGCGATCCGCGCCGGGAACGACATCATCATGACGACCCCCGCCTTCTTCGAGGGGGCCCTCGAGGCCGTGGACCGCGGGCTCGTGGACGAGGCCGCGGTGGACGCGGCGGTCCGTCGCATCCTCACCCTGAAGTTCCGCCTCGGCCTGTTCGAGGACCCCCGACGCCCCGACGTCGCGCGCCAGGAGGCCGTGATCGCCTCGGACGCGCACACCGCGGTAAACCTCGAGGCGGCGCGCCGCTCCCTCGTGCTCCTCGCCAACGACGGCACCCTGCCGCTCGAGGGCGGCCCCCGGACCGTCGCGGTCGTGGGACCGAACGCCGACGACGCGCACACCCAGCTCGGCGACTGGGCCGGGGCGTCGGGGCAGGCGGGCTGGCTGCCCGACGGGCATCCGCGCGAGATGACCTCGACGGTGCTCGACGGCCTCCGCGCGCACGTGCCCGACGGGTGGGCGGTGACGCACGCCCGCGGGGCCGACATCGTCACGCTCGAACCCGACCCCGAGGGCGCGCTGTTCCCCGACGGCCAGCCGCGCCCGCCGGTCGTCGCGCCGGCCCCGGTCGACGAGGAGCAGCTCGCCGAGGCCGTGGCCGCGGCCCGCGCCGCGGACGTGGTCGTCGCCGTCGTGGGCGACCGCATCGAGCTGGTCGGCGAGGGCCGCTCCACCGCGACCCTCGAGCTGCTGGGCGGCCAGGTCGCGCTGCTCGACGCGCTCGTGGCGACCGGTGTGCCCGTGGTGGTGGTCGTCGTCGCGTCGAAGCCCCTCGTGCTGCCGCCGTCCGTGGACCGGGCCGCGGCGGTGGTCTGGGCGGCCAACCCGGGCATGCGCGGCGGTCAGGCGGTGGCCGAGCTCCTGCTCGGGCAGATCGAGCCCGAGGGGCGCCTCCCCATCTCCTTCGCCCGGCACGCGGGGCAGCAGCCCACCTACTACAACGTCGTCCGCGGGCAGCACGGCGACCGGTACGCGGACCTGACGCAGCGGCCCGCGTTCGCGTTCGGTGAGGGCCTGAGCTACACCACGGTCGAGTACTCCGACCTGCGCGTCGACGGTTCCGTCCACGGGTTCGACGACGTCGTGTCCGCCCGGGTCACGCTCACCAACACGGGGCAGCGCCCGGTCCGGGAGACCGTGCAGGTGTACGTGAGCGACACCGTCACGTCGGTGACGTGGGCCGCCAAGGAGCTCAAGGCGCACCGCAAGGTCGACCTGGCCCCAGGCGAGTCGGTGGTGGTCGACCTGAAGCTGCCGGTCGCGGACTGCACCCTCGTCGACGCGGAGGGGCGGCGCGTGGTCGAACCCGGCGAGTTCGAGCTCCTCGTGGGCCCGTCGTCCCGCGACGAGGTGCTGCTCCGCGCGCCGTTCGCCGTCAAGGGCTGACCTCTGGGTTCCCGCCGGGGCGCGCCCCGGCGGGAACCGGGCGACCGCACCTCGGGTCCCAGGAGGCCGCCCGGGACCCGAGGCCGGAGGCGACAAAGGCGGGGCCACCGGTTTGTGCGCAACCGCGCTCGCGCGCGGGCCGGCGGAACCTACCATCGTGAGGTGACTACTCAGATCGACCTCGCCGAACGCCGCAGTTCCCGCGAGGAGACGCGTGTGGACCCCGCCAACGCCCGTTCGTGGCTGTTGCTGTCGGCCCTGCGCGACGACATGTTCGACTCCGCCCAGCTCTCCCGGGCGGACCAGGTGATCCTCGACTGCGAGGACGCGGTCGACGACAGCCGCAAGGACGAGGCGCGTCAGAAGGTGCTCGACTGGTTCGCCGGCGGCGGCCGCGCGTGGGTGCGCATCAACGAGCGCGGCTCGGACGCGTGGGCCGACGACGTGCGCCTCCTGCGGGACGCCTCCGGCCTTTCCGGCGTGATGCTCGCCAAGACCGAGTCCCCGGACCAGGTGATCGACACCGTCCAGCGCCTCGGCGGGCACGTCCCCGTGATCCCGCTCGTGGAGTCCGCGCTCGGCATCGAGGACTCCGTCAGCATCGCGCGCGCCCCCGGTGCGTTCCGGCTGGCCTTCGGGTCCGGCGACTACCGTCGTGACACGGGCACCGCCAACGAGTCGCTCGCGATGGCGTACCCGCGCTCGCGCCTCGTCACCGCCAGCCGCATCGGCGGGCTGCCCGGCCCGATCGACGGCCCGACCGTCGGCACCAGCCACGCCCTGCTGCGCGAGCAGTCCGGCGACGGCGTGGCGCTCGGCCTCACCGGCAAGCTCTGCCTGGACCTCGAGACGCCGGCCGTCATCAACGAGTCCTTCAGCCCGTCGTCCGCGGACGTCGCCTGGGCGATCGACTTCCTGGCCGACTTCGAGGCGTCCGGCTCCGTCATCCGGGACGGCTCCGACAAGCCCCGCCTGGCCCGCGCCCGCAAGATCAGCGAGCGAGCCGCGCTGTTCAACGTCAACCCCTCCTGACGTCCCGCGGGCCTGGACCGCCGCTCCACACGCCAGCACCGGCGCCGTCGCGCCTGCCAGGACCTCCGCGGTCCCGGCCGGCGCGACGGTCCCGCCCGCGACGACCGACGCCACGCGGTCCGGCTCCGCGATCGGGAGCCCGCCCGCTCTCCCGACCGCGTCCCCGGCCGACCATCGGGCAGGGCTTGCGGCGGTCACCCCGTCTGCCGGCCCGGCGGCCAGGCCCGCCGGATCGTCGGCCGGAGGCCGCGGCCCGGCCCGGGCCCCTGCGACCGCGTCCCCGAGCGCGTCGGCCCACGGGCCCGCGGCCGCCCCGAGCGGAGTCCGTGAGACCCGCACGCCGAGCGTGCCGCCGCCCTCCGGGACGCACGCCACCAGCTCTCCACCGTTGCGACGCACCGCCTCGGCGGCCGTCGCGCAGGGGTCGGCGCCCTGCCGCCATGCCGTCGCCCCCGCCAGGGCGGCGAGGTCCGCCGTCGCTTGGGCCGAGCCCCGTGCACGCTGCGCGGACCCCAGCGCCCCGACGGCCAGCGCCAGCAGCACCAGTACCGCGGCGACCGCGAGCACCAGCACGGTGCCCGCGCCACGTTCCCTGCCGCCGGCCGGGGTCACGGCTCCACCCAGGCGGTCGCGTCACCCGACGCACGCACCGGCGCCCCCGCGAACCAGCCGCCGACCACGGGCCGCGTGACCGTCACGCGCACCCAGGCGTCGTCGCGGGTCACGGTGAGAGCGGCATCCGTGCCGCCCACCTGCGCCACCGCCTGCCGGGCCGCGGCGTCGTCCTCCCCGATCGCATAGGCGCGAGCCCCCGCCCGGGCCGCGTCCAGGGCACGCATCTGTGCCGTGGACGCGGCCGCGAGGCTGAGCACCGCGACCAGGAGGAGCACCACGACCGGCAGCCCGACGGCGAGCTCCGCCGTCACCGCGCCCCGCTGCCCGTCGCCCCGGCGCCGTCCGCCACCGGGGTTCCGGGCGGCTCCTGACCTGCGGCGCCGACTCATCCGATCGACAGCGCCGAGCTGATGATGCCCTCCAGCAGGCCCTTCACCATGCCGCTCTTGAGCACCGCGATGAGCAGGCCGGCGAACCCGACCGCCGCGACCGTGGCGACGGCGTACTCGGCGGTGGCGAGCCCGGCCTCCGGGTCGCGCGGCTCTGCAGCCCCGACGCCCGGCGACCCGCCGCCGTCCGGCCCGTCCGCGAGCCCGACCTCCTCCTGCCCGACCTCCGCGTGCCGGACGCTCTCGTGCCCGATGTTCTCCTGCTCGGTGTTCCCGTCGTCGTCCCTCATGTCTCCTCCGTGATCTCTCGATGACCGGCCGGGGTCCCGTGCCGGTCGTGACGCGCCGGCCCGGACGGGCCGCCGCGGTAGCCCGGGGCGCACCCGGGAGTCATGGCCCGGGGTCACCCGGACAGCAGGTCGATGCCGAGCGCCAGGAGCACGGGCACCAGCCCGATCAGCACGAACGCGGGCAGGAAGCACGCCCCGAGCGGCAGCACCAGGCGCACCCCGAGGCGGGCCGCCGCCGTCCGGGCGGCCGAGCGGCGCGCGTGCAGCAGCTCCTCCCCCGCCGCCCGCAGCGCACCGGACGGGGACGCGCCGTCGGTCCACGCCCCGCGCAGCGCGCGTGGCACCGGCGCCAGGCGGTCGGTCGCGTGCCGCCACGCGGAGTCCCAGTCGGCGCCGAGGCGGAGCGCGTCGGCGGCGGCCCGGAGCCCCGCGCCGTCCGGCGTCGCGCCGGAGGCCTCGTCCAGCGCAGTCCCCGTCGCGTCGAGGGCGCGCGGGACACCCGCCCCGGAACGCAGCGCGGCACCCAGCAGCTCGAGCAGCACGGCCACGTCCACGGGCGCACCACGCGGACCGCCGTCGGCCTCCGCGGCACGGCGGTCGGTGGGGAGCCGGCGCGCCCGTCTGCGCGTGGCCGACGCGGCGGCCCACCAGGGCACGGCCCCGAGCAGCACGGCCACGGCGACGACCACCGCGACGACCGCGGCAGAGACCGCGGGAGCCCCGACCTGCAGCAGCCCGGTCACGTCGCCGCCTCCCCGGCGGAGCGGGCGGCGGCGACGAGCCGGCCGGTCCACACGTGGCCGGCAGCGAGGAGCATCAGGCCGAGGCAGACCGCCATCGTCCCCGCTCCGCCGTCGAAGGCGGTGGCGAGCGGGTCCGCACCCAGCGCCCACCCGAGCAGCGCGCCGAGCACGGGCAGCCCGGTCAGGACGCGGGCCGTCGACCGAGGCCCGGCCAACGACGCCTCCCGCTCCGCGCGGGACTCCGCCTCGGCCACCAGCGCCCCCGAGACCGCGTCGAGCACCGCCGCCAGCGGGGCCCCGACGTCCCGCGCGAGCACCGCGCCCGCGACCACCGACCGGGCGTGGCCGTCGCCACCGACCACCGGGGCCAGCGCCGCGGGGTCGGGGATCCCGGTGGAGTCCACCGGCACCCCGAGGGCGCGCGACCACGCCGCCGCGGGCGGTGCCCCCGCGCGAAGCAGGGCGATGACCTGCGCCACGGCGACCCGCACCGCCTCCGCTCCGGCCGCCGCGTCACGACGCGGGCGCAGCAGGCCGCCCGTCCGCGCCGACCGCACCGTGACGACCCTCCGGGTGAGCGCGGTCGCCCGCCGTCCGGCGGGGGCCAGGGCGAGCCACGCCGCCAGCGCCACCCACCACCCCGCCGTCAGGCCGGGGTCGGCGCCCCACCCGGGCGTCATGGTGCCCACCGCGCGGCCAGCTCGTCCCAGGCCTCGTCGGGCCGGGGCTCCGTGCCGGGCTCCCAGGCAGCCGCACGGCGCACGACCAGGCCGTGGTCCCCGGCGCGCCCCACGACGCCGATCTCCGCGAGGTACCGGCACCCGCCCCGCCGGCGCAGGTGCAGCACGACGTCCAGCGCCGCCGCCGCCTGCGCGGCCACCGCCTCCCGCGGCATCCCGGCGAGGGCTGCGAGCGCCTCGAGCCGCGCCGGCACCTGCTCGACGGCGTTCGCGTGCATGGTGGCCATGCCGCCGTCGTGCCCGGTGTTCATCGCCAGGAGCAGCTCACGCACCTCGGCGCCGCGGCACTCCCCGACGACGATCCGGTCGGGCCGCATCCGCAGCGCGCCGCGCACCAGCTCGGTGAGTGTCACCTCACCGACGCCCTCGACGTTGGGCCGCCGGGCGGCCAGGGACACGACGTGCCGGTGCCGGGGCGCGAGCTCGCGCGCCTCCTCGACCACGAGGACGCGCTCGTCGGGCGGCACGAGAGACAGCAGGGCGGCGAGCAGCGTGGTCTTGCCGGTGCCCGTGCCACCGGTCACCAGCAGGTTGGCCCGGCCCGTCACGAGGGCGCCCAGCAGCCCTTCCCAGCGCGACGGCAGCGCGCCGCCCGCCACGAGGGTGCGCACGGAGTGCGCCGCCTGCCGCAGCACCCGGAGGGCGATCACCGCGCCGGCCGGGGCGACGGGCTCGACGACGGCGTGCAGGCGGGTGCCGTCGGGCATCCGCGCGTCCACGGTGGGTGCGGCGTCGTCGAGCCGTTGGCCGGCCACGGCGGCCATGCGCACGGCGAGCGCTCGCACGGCGTCCGGGCTGCCCAGATCGAGGTCCACGCGGCTCAGGCCCGCACCGCGGTCCACCCAGACGTCGCGCGGCCCGTTGACGAGGACGTCCGTGACGTCCGGCGCGTCGAGGAGCTCCTGCAGCGGTCCCGCCCCCGTGAGCTCGGCGCGGGCCGCCCGGGTGAGGTCGCTCAGCGCGGCGGAGCCGAAGACCCGGCCCGTGGCCCGCAGCGCCGCCCGCACAGCGGCGTCGTCGACCGGGGTGCCGGCCGCGCCGACGCGGGCCCGCACGTCGTCCAGCAGCGCCCGGTCGACGAGCGGGAGGCCCGCGGTCACGACGTCCTCGCCAGCGCGCCGACCAACGATCCGGCGGCGCGTCCCAGCGGCGCCCGGTGGCCGACCGGGGGCCCGTCGCCGCGGTCGACCGCGGCAGGCAGCCGCGGGTCCCGACGCACCGTGGCCGCCACCCGGAGCCCGAGGGCCTCCTCGAGCGCCGCGGCGTCGACCCGTCCGGGCGCGGGACCGCGGGCGACGAGCCACGGTTCGGGCGCACCGAGGTCGGCGAGCTCGGCGCGCGCCGCGAGCGCCCCCGCCACCCCCGGGGCGCTGCACGGGGTCACCAGGACCACCGCGTCCGCGGCGCCCACGAGCATCCGCGTGCCGGCGGTCCACGCGGCCGGTCGGGGCAGGTCGAGCACCACCGTCTCGCCGCCGCGCAGCAGGCCCGTGCAGACGTCCACCACCACGGCGTCGTCGGGGCGCGCGGGGCGCAGCCGGGTCCCGGAGAGCACCGGCACGGACCGCCAGCGCGGGAGGGCGGCGACGAGTCCCACCCCGTCGACGTCACCGCGGGCCGCGGCGAGCTCGGGCCACCGGGCACCCGCCTCGTCCTCGATCCCGAGCAGCACGTCCGCGCCGGGGCCGGGGAGATCCAGGTCGACCAGCACGGCGCCCTCGCCGTCGCGCCGCAGCGCCTGGGCGAGCGCCGCCGCGAGGACGCTCGCGCCGGCGCCCCCGCAGGCCCCGAGGACGGCGATCGTCCGCCGTCCTCGGGGCGTCGTCCACGGCGGCCGGTCGGCGACCGGCCAGCGGACCGCCGGTCCGGGTGCACCGGGCGCACCGGGCGGGGCCGGCCTCGGGACCGTGGCGGGCGCGGGGCCCGCGTCCGCCACGGGGCGGGGCAGCATGCGTGTGGTGACGTCGTCCATGCGCCCAGGCTGGTCCGGGCCCGGCGACCGTCACGGCGTCACGCGGCGATCTGTGGACGGCGCCGCCCTGGGGGCGGGCTCCCGCCCGCGTCAGACCGCGGCGGCGTCCTCGGCGGCGGCCTTGCCCGCTGCACCCTCGGCCCGGCCGACGGCGTCGTCGGTCGCCTCCCCCATGGTCTCGGCCACGACCTCAGCCTCGGCACCACCGCGTCGCGCGCGCGACCGTTCGGCGCGCAGCGCCGGCAGGAAGCAGAAGACGCCGAGGACGCTGAACCCGCCACCCAGGATCATCGCGACCGGCGTGGACCAGCCCTGCGCCACCCAACCCAGTGCGGGTGAGGCGACGGCGTACGTCGCGAAGGCCACCATCGACGCCAGGGACAGCACGGTGGAACGGTTCTCGCGCCGCGCCTCGCGGTGCAGCAGCGCCTCGTACGACGGACCGGAGCTGCCGTGCAGCCCGTAGGTGATGAGGTACGCGACCACCAGCATCACGGGACCGCCCGTGAGCCCCATCCACACCGCGCCGAGCCCGTTGAGCGCCCGCGACGCCAGCGCGGTCCGCGCCACGCCGAACCGGTGCGACGCGAGCCCGCAGAGGGCGGCACCGAGCGCGAACGTGCCCCAGCCGACCGACGCCACCGGGCCCATGACGGCGCCGGCCTGCGCCTCGCCGCCGAGGAGCTCTGCCATCCGCACCGGCTGCAGGGACTCGAACACGACCATCGCGGTGGACGCGAATAGCTCCACGAGCAGCAGGCCCTGCAGCACCCGGTTGTCGCGGGCGAGCCGCAGGCCCGACGCGATGCTGGCGGGCACCTCGCGGGCCTGCCCGACCACGGAGCGCAGCCCGGCGGCCCAGCGACGGCCCGCGCCCCCGGCGTCGGGAGCCTCCGCGACGGGGCCGCCGTGCCGCGGTGCCTCCCGGATCAGCAGCACGACCATCACGAGATGCACCACGGCCAGCACCACGTACACCGCGTAGGGCAGCGCGAGCGCCGACCAGGCCGTGAACGGGTGCCACCAGACGAGGCCGCCGGAGACGAGCGCGCCGAGCGCGATGGCCGCCCCCAGCACGGTGCCCTGGTGCGCCAGCTCGCGGTCGACGTCGGCCCCAGGCCGCTCGGCGTGCACGGCGTCGACGAACCAGGCCTCGAGCGGCCCGGAGTCCAACGCCCGGAACATGCCCATCAGCGCCGCCGACACGATGAAGCCCCACATCGACTGCGCCACGAGGAACGTCGCCGCCGCGAGGACCTGCGCGGCCGCCGCGACCACGAGCATGGGCCGCCGCCCGACGACGTCGGCGGTGCCGCTGGTGGGCAGCTCGAGCGCGAACACGACGAGCCCGGCGACCGACGCCAGCGTCAGCGTCTGGCTGATGGTCAGGCCGCGCTCGATGGGCAGCAGCGTCGTGACGGAGATGACCAGCCCGACGGGGAACCACCGGGTGGCGGTGAGCAGGAGGAAGACCTTCTGCGGGCTCATGCCTCGCCCTCGCTCTCGCTGTCGTCGGCGGGCTGCCCCGCGGCGTCGGGGACGTCGTCGGAGTTGAGCGGGAACAGGAACCGCCACAGGTGCAGCCGCCGGGCCCGGGGGTCGCCGTCGCCGATGTGCAGGTACTTGTTCACGACGGCCTCGAGCTCCTCCGCCATGTCCCGCGCCTGCTCGGGCGTGACGTCCACCCAGGTGTCGGTCATCCCGGCGACGTCGGTCCACTCCTTGGGCCAGCTGTCCGCGACGTCGAGCCAGTGCGCGTAGTTCGTGTCGAACTGTCGGTGGTAGTCGCGCACCAGCCAGCCGAGGGCGGTCTGTGCGTCCTCGTCCCCGCCGAAGTCGGAGTCGCTCCAGCCGTGGCTCTCGGTGGCCGCCGCCCAGAGCCGCTCCTTGCCGCGCCCCTCCCCTGTGTCGACGACGAGGCCGACCGACTCCATCTTGCGGAGGTGGTAGCTGGTGGCGCCGGTGTTGGTCGACAGCTCGGCGGCGAGCGCCGTGGCCGACGACGGACCCTCCCGGCGCAGCGCGCCGAGCAGCCGGGACCGCAGCGGGTGCGCGAGCACCTTGGCCGCCTCGGCGGTGAGCTCGAGGTGGGTGTACGGGCGTTCCGGCGTCTCGTCCATGCGTGCACGATAACCATGCACAACTCTTCTGCACAAGAGTTGTGCACAAACATTCTGCATGGACGCGGCCGTCGACGCCCCGACCCCTGCGGCTAGGCTCTGGCCCGTGACCGAGCAGGGACCGGGCCCGGATCGAGGTCCGCGCGAGACGTCACCGTCGAGGACGGCGACATCGCGGTCGCGCGTCGCCGCGTTCTTCGACCTCGACAAGACGATCATCGCGACGAGCTCGTCGGCCGCGTTCTCCAAGCCCTTCTACGCCGGCGGCCTCATCACCCGCGGCGACGTGCTCCGCAGCGCCTACGCGCACCTCCTCTTCTACGCGGGCAACGCCGACGCCGACCAGACCGAGCGGATGCGCAAGCACCTGTCCGAGCTCGCGACGGGCTGGGAGGTGAGCAAGGTGCAGCAGATCGTCGCCGAGACGGTGCACGAGCTCATCGACCCCTACGTCTACGCCGAGGCCGTGGACCTCATCGCCGAGCACCACGAGCTGGGGCACGACGTCGTCATCGTCTCCGCGTCGGGGGCCGAGCTCGTCGAGCCGATCGCCACGGTGCTCGGCGCCGACCACGTCATCGCGACGCGGATGGCGGTCGAGGACGGCCGCTACACCGGCGAGATCGAGTTCTACGCCTACGGCGAGCAGAAGGCCGAGGCCGTCGAGGAGCTCGCCGGCCGGCGCGGATACGACCTCGAGCGCAGCTACGCCTACTCCGACTCCGTCACCGACGCGCCGATGCTGGGCGCCGTCGGGCACGGGTTCGCCGTCAACCCGGACAAGACGCTGCGCCGCGTCGCCGCCGAGAACGGCTGGGGCGTGCTCACCTTCTCCCGCCCCGTGGCGCTCCGCTCCGCCCTCCGGCCGCCCGCCGTCGCCCTCGCCGCGGGCGGCGTCGCGGCCGCGGGCGTGGCCGCGTGGCTGCTCCGCCGCTGGTGGGTGCGGCGCCGCGCCTGACCGCTTGCGCCCCCGTCCGGGGTGACGTTCCATGGGTGAAGACAGCCGGACGCAGGACCCACGCACAGGAAGTCCACGGTTGAGGACCCACTCGGCGGGAACGGCCCCGCCCAGTGATCGGATGAAGCGCCTGATACCCGCGTCCGGGCTGGCGGGCGCGGCGCTCGGTCGGACTCGACTCCCGGGCGCCGTCCTCGTGTCTCAGCCCTCGTGTCTCAGCCTTCCCGGCCGCGCCACTCCTCCGCGAGGATCCCGTAGGTGAAGCCGTCGACCCAGCCGAGCTCGGCGTGCCATGAGTCCTGGACGCCGTGCTGCTCGCGCCGCATGCCCACCTTCTCCATCACGCGCCACGACGCGGTGTTGGCGGCGAAGCACCCGGCAGTGACGCGGTGCAGCCCCAGCTCGTCGAACGCGACCTCCAGCAGCCCCCGCGCGATCGCGGTGGCGACGCCGCGGCCCTCGTGGGCCGGGTCGACCAGGTAGCCGAGCGACCCCTCGGCGCCGCGCCACGCGTCGCCCTGCGTCTGCCCCATCCCGTCGCCTACCGAGAGCGACCCCGTCCCGACGACGACGCCGCCCAGCTCGGCGACGGCGCCGTGGTCGGTCGGGTCGTCCGCGGACGCGAGCCAGGCCGCGCGGAACCGGTCCGGGTCCACCTGCGTCCGCAGCAGCCAGCGGGTCACGCCCGGCCGGTTGCGCCAGGTGAGCACCTGGTCCAGGTCGTCGGACGTCGGCGGGCGCAGCACGACGGGGCCGGACCGGCGCGGCCACGTCACCTCGGGGGTCGTCATGGTGCACGTCTACCAGGCCCGACGACGACGGCCCACGGATTTTCGGCCGCAGGGCGCGGACGCCGGGCGGCGAGGGGACCGTTTTGCGAGGAGTGCGGCCGAACCGTGGGACGGCGTGACCCGGGTCACCCGCGAGGTCTAGACTCCCGACCGCGAGGCCCCGCGGGGCCCGTCGTCCCCCGGCCACGACGTGTCGAGCCGGCGGACCGCACCAGAGACGATGCGCACCGGAGGTAAGCGTGCCAGAGAACGAGACCACCGCCCCCAGCCTCGAGAACCTGCTGCACGAGACGCGAGCGTTCCCGCCGAGCCCCGCGTTCGCGGCGGCGGCCAACGCCCAGCCGTCCCTGTACGAGGAGGCGAAGGCCGACCGGCTCGGGTTCTGGGCCGACCAGGCGCGGGAGCTCGTCAGCTGGTCGACGCCGTTCACCCAGACGCTCGACTGGTCCGAGGCGCCGGTGGCGAAGTGGTTCGCCGACGGCACGCTCAACGCCGCGTACAACGCGGTGGACCGGCACGTCGAGGCCGGGCTCGGCGACCGGGTGGCCATCCACTTCGAGGGCGAGCCGGGCGACACGCGCACGGTCACCTACGCGGACCTGCAGGAGGAGGTCTCCCGCGCCGCGAACGCGCTCACGGCGCTCGGCGTCACCCAGGGCGACCGCGTCGTCGTCTACCTGCCGATGCTGGTCGAGTCGGTCGTCGCGATGCTCGCCTGCGCGCGCATCGGCGCCCCGCACTCCGTGGTCTTCGGCGGCTTCTCCGCCGACGCGTTGCGCAGCCGCATCGCCGACGCCGAGGCGAAGCTCGTCATCACGGCGGACGGCGGCTACCGCCGCGGCGCGCCGTCGGCTCTCAAGCCCGCCGTCGACGCGGCGCTCGCGCCCAAGGACGGCGAGCCCGCGACCACCGTCGAGCACGTGCTGGTCGTGCGCCGCACCGAGCAGGACGTCGAGTGGACCGACGGCCGCGACGTCTGGTGGCACGACGCCCTGGAGCAGGCCGACCCGGTCCACGAGCCGGTCGCGGTGGACGCGGAGCACCCGCTGTTCATCCTCTACACGTCGGGCACCACGGGGAAGCCGAAGGGCATCCTGCACACCACGGGCGGCTACCTGACGCAGGCGGCGTACACCCACAAGAACGTCTTCGACCTCAAGGCGGAGAGCGACGTCTACTGGTGCACCGCCGACATCGGCTGGGTCACCGGGCACACGTACGTCGTGTACGGGCCGCTGACCAACGGCGCCACGCAGGTGATCTACGAGGGCACCCCGGACACCCCGCACCGCGGCCGCTGGTGGGAGCTCGTCGAGAAGTACAAGGTCTCGATCCTCTACACCGCTCCCACCGCCATCCGCACCTGCATGAAGTGGGGCGAGGACATCCCCGCCGGCTTCGACCTGTCGAGCCTGCGCGTGCTCGGCTCGGTGGGCGAGCCCATCAACCCGGAGGCGTGGATGTGGTACCGCCGCGTCATCGGCGGCGACACCGCCCCCATCGTCGACACCTGGTGGCAGACGGAGACGGGCTCCATCATGATCAGCCCGCTGCCCGGCGTCACCGCCACGAAGCCCGGCTCGGCGCAGGTCGCGCTGCCCGGCATCGTCGCCGACGTCGTGGACGACGAGGCGCACTCGGTGCCGGACGGCGGCGGCGGGTACCTGGTGCTCTCGGAGCCGTGGCCGTCCATGCTGCGCGGCATCTGGGGCGACCTGCAGCGCTTCGAGGACACCTACTGGTCGCGGTTCGAGGGCCTCTACTTCGCCGGCGACGGCGCGAAGAAGGACGAGGACGGCGACATCTGGCTGCTGGGCCGCGTGGACGACGTCATGAACGTCTCCGGCCACCGCCTGTCCACCACGGAGATCGAGTCGGCCCTCGTCTCGCACGACGTCGTGGCCGAGGCCGCGGTCGTCGGCGCCGCGGACGACACCACCGGCCAGGCCGTGGTCGCGTTCGTCATCCTGCGCGGGGAGCACGCGGAGCGGGCCGCGACGCCGGAGGGCGCCGAGGCGGTCCAGCTCGAGCTGCGCAACCACGTGGCCAAGGAGATCGGCCCGATCGCCAAGCCGCGCCGCATCCTCGTCGTCCCGGAGCTGCCCAAGACCCGGTCCGGCAAGATCATGCGCCGCCTGCTGCGCGACGTCGCCGAGAACCGCACGGTCGGCGACGCGACCACCCTCGCCGACTCCTCGGTGATGGACCTCATCGCCGCCGGCCTGTCCTCGGCGAAGCCCGGTTCGGAGGACTGACCCCGTCGCCGACCAGGCGGTTGTGCACCTTCTGAAGCGTCAGAAGGTGCACAAC
>NZ_JBHWYY010000062.1:0-12518 GCF_042728595.1 Isoptericola sp. NPDC060185
GGCAAGGCCCTCGGCGGGGCGTCCGGCGGCTACGTCGCCGCGCACCAGGAGATCGTCGACCTGCTGCGCCAGCGCGCCCGCCCGTACCTGTTCTCCAACACGCTGGCGCCGATGATCGTGGCGGGCACCCTCACGGCCCTCGACCTCGTGGAGACCGCCGGCGACCTGCGCGAGAACCTCACCCGCAACGCCGAGCTGTTCCGCCGCCTCATGACCGAGGCGGGCTTCGACCTGCTGCCCGGCGAGCACCCGATCGTCCCCGTGATGTTCGGCGACGCCGTGCTCGCCGCCAAGGTCGCCGAGGCGATGGGGGAGCGTGGCGTGTACGTCACCGCGTTCAGCTTCCCCGTGGTCCCTCGCGGCGAGGCGCGCATCCGCGTGCAGCTGTCCGCCGCGCACACGCCCGAGCAGGTCCAGGCGTGCGTCGACGCCTTCGTCGCGTCGCGAGACGCCGTCCGGGAAACGACCACGGCCTGACGATCCGACCGGTCCCCCGCAGCCGCGCAGGGCACGCGACGGACGGCATCGGTCCCGGCGACAAGAGAAGCACCCGCCCCGGACGACGGTCCGAGGCGGGTGCTTCACCCTGTCACTGGACAGGACCGGCCTACATATCAGCCGTCGATCGCGCGCACCTCGACAAGGGTGGAGTGCTCAGGCCAGAGCACAGGCAACTGAAGCCCCACCGACATCAGAGCGACGCCCGAGAGCACCACGCCGTCGCCGCTGCACCAGTCGGGCTCGGGCTGGTAGCCGGGCTTCTCCCCCACCGACAGCGCACGGACCCGGTAGAACCGGTCAGCGCCCAACCCCCGCAGTCGCGCCAGCGGCGGTGCGTCCGGCGCGCACCAGCTCAGTGCGGCCACCTCGAACAGTCCCCGGGAGCCGTCGAGCGACACCACGCCGTGGCTCCACATGCTCTCGTCCGGGTCCGGCCCGCGCCACACCCGGCCGGTGCAGACCACGTCGCGAACCTCCTTGTACAGCGCGACCCACCGTGACAGCTCGGATCGCTCCTCCGGTGTGGCCGACGAGACGTCCCACTCGATGCCGAAGTGGCCGAACAGCATCGTCCCCGCTCGGAACGACAGGTCATGGGTGCGCCCCGTCGTGTGCGACCGCGGCGAGGCGACGTGCGCACCCATGAGCTCCGGAGGGAGCAGCTGGCCGGTCCAACGGTGCAGCCGCTGCCGCTCCAGCGGGTCGTTGCAGTCCGACACCCAGACCCGGTCGGTGTGCTCCAGGATCCCCAGGTCGATACGCCCGCCCCCGCCCGCGCACGACTCGATCTCCAGGTCGGGGTGGGCCGCCTTGATCTCCGCAAGCATCCGGTAGAGCGCCAGGGTCTGCGCGTGCTCTGCGGGCACACCGCCGGCGGGCTGGACGCCGCCCTCCACGTGCGAACGGTTGTGGTCCCACTTCACGTAGGAGATGTCGTACTCGTCGAGCACGGCGAGCACCTGGGCCAGCACGGCGTCATAGCACTCCGGGATGGACAGGTTGAGCACGTGCTGCGTGCGCTGCTCCACCGGAAGCTCGCTGCGGGCCGCCATGATCCACTCGGGGTGGGCACGCGCCAGATCCGAGTCGAGGTTCACCATCTCCGGCTCGAACCACAGGCCGAACTGCATCCCGCGGCTCGTGACGGCGTCCACCAGCGGGTGCAGTCCGTCGGGGAACACGTCCGACGACACATGCCAGTCGCCCAGCCCCGCCCTCGAGTTCCGGCGCCCGCCGAACCAGCCGTCGTCGAGCACGAAGCGCTCGACGCCGACCTCGGCCGCGAGCTCCGCGAGGCCGATCAGCCGCTCCGGTTGATGGTCGAAGTACACCGCCTCCCACACGTTGAGCGTCACCGGCCGGCGCGAGTCCACGTGCGAGGCACGGGCCCTCAGGTGGTCGTGGAAGCGGTGGGCCACGCGGTCGAGGCCGACGGCGTACGACGCGTAGAGCCACGGTGTCTCGTAGGACTCGCCTTCGGCGAGACGCACCTCGCCGGGCAGCAGGAGCTCACCACCGCCCAGCTGGCGAACGCCGGTCCCGGTGTGCTCGGCGACGTGGTCGGTGTTGCCGCTCCACGCCACGTGCACACCCCAGCACTCACCGCGCTCGAAGTCCGTCCCCTTCTCCATCGCGTGGAGCACATAGGCCGCGTCGCACCCCGGAAGCCCCTGACGGTTCTCCCGCACGTGCGCGCCTACACCGAAATCCTGACGCTGCGGCATGCGTTCCATGCCCCACCGGCCACCGAAGTCGAGCAGCTCGGTGGCCTGCCCAGGCACCGGCAGGACGACGGAGAGCCGTTGCAGGTCATAGGCGGCACCGTCGTTGCGGAGCCGGGCGCGGGTGCGCACGAGGCCCGACGGCAGCATCTCGATGGTGATGAGCAGAGCCAGACGGGCCTCGGGATCCAATGCGTCGAGCTCGACGACGCCCGCCCCGAGATCGACGTGGGCACCCTGTTCGAGACGGTCGCCGTCGACGCGGATCTCGTCGAGCCGGAACTTCGTCGACCACGAACGGCCGGCGCGCGAGCCGACGAGGCCGGGGCGGCCCATCCAGCCCGTCCACGGTTCCGGCACGAGGCTCGGTCGGTCGGCACCGATGTCCGAGGACCTGTTCCCGGGCGTCGCCGTGTCGATGATCGTGCGCGCCAGCTCGCCGTCGAGGTCGCCCAGCGCGGCACCCCAGTGCCGCACCACGGGCAGGCCGGTGGCGGGAATCTCGAGGAGGACGGAGCACCCGGCTGCGTGGAGGTGCAGAGAGCCGGGCAGAGTGGTCGGGGGTTCTGTCTGTGAGGTCACAGCGGAACGCTACGCGGATCCAGCCGGTTATGTAAGAGGTTCCATAAGACATTTTGGAAAGTAGTGCGGCAGGATGCGGGGATGGTCACCGCCACCCCTTCGCGCATCGCCGCTCTCGACGCCGTCCGGGCCCTCGGCGACGCGACCGTGAGCGAGCTCGCGGCACGCGCCGGCATGTCGCGCCCGACGCTCGACTCGGCCCTGGGCTGGCTCGCGGAACGCGGACTCGTCGAGCACCGGGTCGACGTCGTGCAGCCGCACGAGTACGGAGGACGCCCCGCTCGTCGGTCCCGGTTCCGGGCCGACGCCGGCGCGGTCGCCGCCCTCGACCTGGTCGGCACCTCGATCAAGGTGGCTGTGGCCGATCTCAGCGGACGCTGGCTCACCTTTCGCACCACGGACGCCCCGGCGCCCGACATCGCCCGACCAGGCATCGAGCCCCTCGAGACCGCGCTCCGGTCGGCGCTCTCCGCGGCCGGCGTGGCGCGCGAGGACCTCCGGGCTGTCGGGATCGGGGTCTCCGGTGTCGCCCAGGCGGACGGGACCATGACGACGTCGCCCCTCGTGCCCGCATGGGAGGGACGCGCCCTCGGGCCGGAGGTCGAGGCCCTGCTGGGCGCGCCCGTGACCATCGACAACGACCTCTCGCTCGCGGCCGTGGCGGAGGCAAGGCACGGCGCGCTGCGGGGGGTCCCCACAGGCGTGTACGTCCAGACCTGGCCACGCGTCTCGGCCCGGGTCGTGCTCGACGGCTCTCTCGCGCGCGGCCGCCAGCGGATGGCAGGCGAGATCGGCGCGGTGCGGGCCTTCAACACGGCCGTGCACGCCTCGAGCCAGCCCTTCGGGCAGGAGCTCGCCCGGTTCGACGATGCGCTCCAGCGTCTGCGGGCAGCTCCCGACGACGCCGAAGGGCTGACAGTCCTCGAGAACCTGATCGAGGGCATGACACCGGCCGTCACCGCACTGGCCCTTGCCCTCGCCCCCGACGCGATCGTCCTCGGCGGACGCCTGGGCCACTACGCGGACCTGCTCGCCTCGCCGCTGCGGGCCGCGGTCCAGGCGTTCGTCGTCGCCGGTCCCGCCGTCGACCCGGTGGTCACGGGCGCCCGGCTCGTCGACCGCGGCGTTCTGGTCGGCGCGTTCGACCAGGCGTTCGCGCGGTTCGGCAGCCAGATCTACGGCCTCGACGGCGTCCCTGCTCCCGTCCAACGATTCGGCCCTGAGGAGCGGTGACGTCGCGAGGGGGCGGGGCGGGCACACGCCCTCCTCACATGACGGCGAGCTCGCGCACTCGTGCCGTCTCTGACTGGACGGGCCTCCCACGCACGAGCACGCCGTCGCGCACGAACCCCTCCTCCCGCCCGGTGAGGTACCGCACCAGGACGGCCCGCCAGGCGGCGACCTCCCCCGCGCGGTCCGGCTCACCGGCGAGGTTCCGCAGCTCGTGCGGGTCCTCCTCGAGGTCGAAGAACTGCTCGACCCCGCGTTCGGACGCCCACAGGAACTTGCGTCGGCCGTCGGTCACCCACTGCAGCGACTGGTCGAAGTGCACATGCTCACCGTGGATCACGTCCCGCCACTCGGGCTCCTCGCCCAGGGCCCACGGCAGGAGGGAGCTCCCGTCCACCGTCTCCGGGCACGTGACGCCGGCCATCTCGAGGACGGTGGGCATGAGGTCCCGCAGCTCGCACACGGCATCGACGACATGGCCGCGGCGCGCGTCGGGGAAGAACGCCGGCGCCGGCCGGACGAGGAACGGGACGCGCGCGCTGCCCTCGTAGCCCACGCTCTTGCGGTACATGTCGTGGTCGCCCATCATCTCGCCGTGGTCGGAGACGAACACGATCGACGTCTCGGCGAGGAGCTCCAGCTCCGCGAGGCCCTCGAGCAGCCTGTTGATCTGCAGGTCGATGTGGCTGATGTTGCCGTAGTACCCACTCATCGCGCGGTGGTGCGCCTCCGGATCGAGGCGCCCCATGACCGTCTGATGGTGGTTGTCGCGCCGGAACTCCTCGAACTCGCCGACCCAGTCCCCGACGGGCGGCGAGACGCGCGTGCCGAGGTAGTACTGGTCGAACGCCCACTGCGGCGGGTTGAACGGTGCGTGCGGCCGGTGGAACGAGACCCAGCTGAAGAACGGGACCGTCGGGTCCCTCCGCTCGAGGAAGTCCAGCGTCTCGTGAACCACCCAGTTGGTCGGATGCAGGCGCTCCGGCCGGCTCCACGGCACCGCCACCATCGAGTTGCAGCCGACTCCGTCGTCGAAGTAGTCCGCCCGCGCGTCCTCGCCCGGCTGCCTGCGCAGCCAGGTCAGGTAGTCGTCGTTGGCCGACAGGTGCCGCCCACCGTAACGGCGGCCGAAGTGCAGGAACCCGTCATGGAGCCGCACGTCGTCGAAGCCGCAGCGCGACCTCTCGGGGTAGACGTGCATCTTGCCGATGGCCTGCGTCTGATATCCGGCGTCCCGCAGGACGCCCTGCATGGTGATGGGGTGCGCCTCGGAGAAGGGGATCCCGTCCCGGTAGCCCGTGCGACCGTGCCGCTCCGGCGACTGTCCCGTGAACATGGCGACCCGTGCCGGGACGCACGTCGGCGTCGCCGAGTACGCCCGAGAGAATCGAGTGCCCATCCCCGCGAGCTCGTCGAGGTGCGGCGTCTTCACGACCGGGTGCCCCGCCGCGGAGAGCGCGTCGCCGCGCCACTGGTCCACGCAGACGACCATGATGTTCGGTCGCGCGGCCGGACGCCGCCGCGGACCGGCCGCCCGAGACGTCTCGAGCGGCCGGCCGGGCGAGAGTCCCGCCGTGCGGCCCGCTCGACCAGATGTACCGCCAGTCCGCAACGCAGGCTGGTCGAACTCAGGCTGGATCACCACCGTGTGGCCCCTTTCGGATCAAGGACAGGCGGGCGACCCGCCAGGCGTCGGGCACAGGGCTCGGCGGTACCGCAGCCTCATCGCAACGCAGGCTCGTAGCCCGTCGGACGCCGGAGGAAGTCGTCCAGCACCAGGCTCGCCGACGCCCTGTCCCAGACGTCCTGATCGATGGGGCGGTACACGATCGATCTCTCGGGGCCGCCAAGGAGGTCGCGGCACCGTTCCCGCGCGACGCGCAGCGTCTCGTCGACGTCGGCCCGATCGCCGAGGAAGCCCGTGATCGTCGTGGTCGCGGGGTTGAGGAGCTCGATCAGGGCGCCGGTCGACTCACCGAGCCACCGCGCCCTGTCCTGCCGCATGGCCGCGACGGCCGGCGAATCGGCCGCCACGAGATCGTTCCAGGCGACGTCCGGCGGCGCGACTCCCGCCGCAGCGGCGCGAGCGTGCAGGCCACGGTTGCTCACCACCTGGCCGAGGCAGTCGATCCGGCCGCAGCGACAGCGCTCACCAGGGCCGCCGGCGACCGGGAAGTGCTCGACCTCTCCCCCGGTCGCCCCGGGCCCCCGCAAGAGTCGCCGGTCCACGATCAGTGCGGCGCCCACCACACCCGCGACCAGGATGGTGAGCGACGTGTCGCCCGACCCTCCGCCCCGGCCCCAGAGGTCCATCAGCGCCAGGCAGCGCACCGAGGTGTCGACATGCACCGGCAGACCGAGGGCGTCGAACGGGGCCCCGAGGTCGACGTTGTCCCATCCGAGGAGCGGTGACTCGACCACGGTCCTGCGGTCATGGTCCACCCGTCCCCCGGTGCTCACACCGACTCCCAGCACGCGACCCGCGCCCGCCCCCTCGATCAGCTCAGCGACGGCCCGGACGGCGCGCCGCACGACCTCGGCGGCGGTGGAACCCGGCTCATGAGCGACCCTCGTGCTGCTCAGCCGCGCACCGCCGAGGTCGAAGACGGACGCCGTCGTCGCGTCCCTCCGGATGTGGACACCAACGAGCAACCGACCCCCCGGAGCGAAGTCCAGGGGCGTCTCCGGGCGGCCGGCGCCGACGCGCCCCGCCGTCCTCCGAGGGTCCAGCTCCACGAGCAGGCCGCCCGCGACCATCGCCGACGTGAGGCGGGTGACCGTCGTGAAGCTCACGCCAGTCGCCCGGGTCAATGCCTTGCGCGCCATCGGACCACCGGATCGCAGCGCCGCCAACAGGGCGGACGCGCTCCTGTCGCGGGCATCCGCCGGCGTCGACGTTCCGCTGATCAGCTCCGCCGCCGGCCATCTCTCGAGGGTCACCCCCCGACCGTATCGGTGGAGGTTGTCTCCCACAAATAGTCAAAGTCAGTTGATCCAAGGGTTGACAGTAATTGCGTCCCGGGCCAAGACTGTGCGCCACGACACACCCTGCGGGGCTCGCGCTGCTGCGTGCCCCGACGGCAAGGAGGACCCCGTTGGACCGACCCACCCACGACGCTGCGAGATCGGCGACCGGGGGCCCGCAGCGGCCGCACATCCTGCTGCTGCACTGTCACGACCTCGGTCGGCACCTGCACTGTCTCGGCGCCCAGACCGTCGTCTCCCCCCGTCTCGACCGGCTCGCGGACGAAGGCGTGGTGCTGAGCAGCATGTTCGCGACCGCACCCCAGTGCAGCCCGTCGCGAGCCAGCCTCTTCACCGGCCGCTGGCCGCATACGAACGGCGTCATGGGACTGACGCACGCGACGTTCGCCTGGGACCTGAACGAGGACGAGCGGCACCTGGCGACGCGCCTCCACGATGCCGGCTACACGACCGAGCTCATCGGCGTGCAGCACGAGGCACGGTTCACCTCGAACGAGCAGATCGCTGCCAGGCTCGGTTTCGACCGGGCCAGCGTCGGGGGGACCGCAGAGAGCGTGGCCGAGCGGACCGTCGACGCACTGCGCCGAAAGGCTCGCGAGGACGGGCCGTTCTTCCTCCAGGTCGGGTTCTTCGAGCCGCACCGGCGCCCTGGACCGGGCGACGAGCCCGGCACGATGGGGTTCCTCGGTGACCACGTCCACCCCGACCGGGAAAGGGGGGTGGCGGTCCCGGGCTACCTCGAGGACACGGCGTCGGCTCGCGAGGAGGTTGCCGAGCTCCAGGGAGCGATCCGGCACATGGATCGCGCCGTCGGGCGCATCCTGGACGAGCTGGACGCTCTGGAGCTGGCGACGAACACGCTTGTCATCTTCACCACGGACCACGGGCTGGCGCTCCCCCGCGCCAAGTGCTCCCTGTACGACCCCGGTCTCGAGGTCGCGTTCATGCTGCGCTGGCCGGGTCGCGGATGGACCGGCGGCCGCCGCGAGGACGCGCTGCTCACGAATCTCGATCTCGTCCCCACGCTCATCGACGTGCTCGGGCTCCCTGCCGACGACCCACAGCCCCACGGGCGTTCGTTCCTGCCGCTGCTCGACGGAGAGGAGTACGCCGCTGCGGAGCACGCGTTCGGCGAGATGACGTTCCACGACTACTACGACCCTCGTCGCACCGTCCGCACGGCGACCCACCGCCTCATCGTCAACTTCTCGGCTGCGCCCGGGTTCATGGACCCGTCCCAGTCCTGGAACCGCCGTTGCCGTCCCGTCGATGGATACGCGCACGACTGGACCGACCCGCACCCCAGCGTCGAGCTCTATGACCTCCGGAAGGACCCCCTCATGCTCGACGACGTCGCCGACGATCCCCGCTACGCCGAGGTGCGGACCGTCCTCCTCGCAGCGTTGGTCGACTGGATGCGCGAGACCGACGACCCCCTGCTCGAGGGCGCGGTGACCGGCCCGTTGCACCGTGCCAGCGTGGCCGCGCTCCTCGAGCCGAGCGGTGCAGCGCCGGACGTCCCCGCGACCGTGGGGAGCTGAGTCACGACATGCTCGGATACTCCCTGCGACGCCTGCTCCAGATGGTGCCGATCCTCCTCGGTACGACCTTCCTCATCTTCGCCCTGGTGTTCGCCCTGCCGGGCGACCCGATCGCGGCGATGAGCCCCGACCGGCCGCTCCCCCCGTCGACGGTCAATGCGCTCCGCGAGCAGTACCACCTGAACGAGCCGCTCCTCGTGCAGTACTGGTACTACGTCAGCGGGATCTTCCACGGCGACTTCGGCACCGACTTCTACAACCGTCCGGTCTCCGAGCTGATGGCCCAGCGTTGGCCGGTGACCCTGCAGCTCGCCGCGACCGCCTTCGTGATGAAGGTGACGATCGGGCTGGTCATGGGCATCTGGTCGGGCCTGCGACGCGGCCGGGCCGCCGACCACTTCGCACTCGGATTCACCGTGCTCTTCCTCGCGCTGCCCGGCTTCGTCGTCGCGATGGGCGCGCAGTGGATGTTCGGCCTGAAGCTCGGCTGGTTCCCCGTCGTCGGCATCCAGGAGGGCTGGCCGATGGCCTTCATCCTGCCGGCGCTGGTGATGGCCATCGAGGGTTCGGCAGGCCTGTCCCGACTGACCAGGAGCAGCCTGGTCGACGTGCTGCGGGCCGAGTACCTGCGCACCGCACGCGCCAAGGGGCTCTCCCCCGGCCGCGTGATCTGGGGGCACGCCTTCCGCAACGCGATGGTCCCGGTCGTCACCTACCTCGGGCTCAGTCTCGCGGGGATGCTCGGCGGCGCCGTGATCATCGAGTTCATCTTCAACCTGCCCGGCATCGGCGGCCTGATGGTCGAGTCGCTGACCCGGCAGGAGGGCACGGTCGTGGTGGGCATCGCCACCGTCCTCGTCCTCGCCTACCTGATCTTCAACCTCCTCGTCGACCTCAGCTACGGCCTCATCGACCCTAGGATCCGCAATGACTGAACTCGCCGAGCTCGGCGCCCGCGAAGACGCCGTCACCAGCTCCGCGCCGAAGCCCGAGCACGCGCTGCGCCGTCTGCTGCGCCAGCCCCGGTTCGCCATCTCCGCCGCGCTCGTCCTGCTCGTCCTGGTGATGGCGGCCTTCCCGTGGCTGTTCACCAGCATCGACGGCCACGACCCGGCGAACTGCGATCTCGGCGTCGGCATCACCGGGCCGAGCGCCGCGCACTGGTTCGGTACCGACACGCTCGGCTGCGACTACTACTCGAAGGTGATCTACGGCGCCCGACCGTCCATCGTCATCGGCTTGGCCGTCACCATCGCGTCCTTCGTGATCTCCGCCGTCGTCGGCAGCATCGCCGGCTACGTCGGCGGCTGGGTCGACGGCCTGATCTCCCGCATCTGCGACGTCATGTTCGGCCTGCCGTTCATGCTCGGCGCGATCGTGGTGCTCCAGCTCTTCGAGCAGCGCACCGTCGCCACCGTCTGCCTCGCGCTGACACTCTTCTACTGGCCCGGCGGCGTGCGATTCATGCGCTCCGCCGTGCTCGGGGTGCGCAACCGTGAGTACGTCCAGGCCAGCAAGGTCCTCGGAGCGGGAAACGTCCGCATCCTGCGCCGGCACGTGATCCCCAACTCGCTGACGCCGCTGGTCGTCCTCAAGACCCTCGGGATCGGAGGTGTGATCGCCGCGGAGGCGGGGCTCACCTTCATCGGCATCGGGCTCGCGAAGCCCGCGGTCTCCTGGGGTCTGCAGCTTGCGGACGCCAAGACCGAGATCACGACGAACCCCCACCTGCTCCTCTTCCCGTCCATCTTCCTCAGCGTCACGGTCCTGGCCTTCGTCCTCTTCGGCGAGTCCGTCCGGGATGCGCTCGACCCCAAGAACCGGTGAGGCCCATGACCCACGAACCACGCCCTCCCGTCCTTGAGGTCCGCGACCTCGTCGTCGAGTTCAGCACCCGCCGCGGCCTGGTCCGCGCGGTCGACGGGGTGTCCTTCAGCCTCCGGCACGGCGAAGCCCTGGGAATCCTCGGCGAGTCAGGCTCCGGCAAGTCGGTCACCGCCGGAGCCGTCATGGGGATCCTCGAGTCGCCCCCTGCGCACGTCCGGGACGGCCAGGTACTCCTCAACGGGGAGGACCTGCTCGACATGGATCCCAAGGATCGGCGCGCCCTGATGGCCAGCACGGTCTCCATGGTCTTTCAGGACGCGCTCACCGCGCTCAACCCGGTCCATCCCGTCGGACGACAGATCGGCGAGCTCTACCGCGTGCACCGGGGGATGTCCCGGCGCGACGCCCGCGACCGCGCCGTCGAGATGATGCGCCTGGTCAACATCCCCGATGCAGAGCGCCGGGTGGACGACTATCCGCACCAGTTCTCCGGCGGCATGCGCCAGCGCATCATGATCGCACTCGCGCTCGCGCTCGACCCCGAGGTCCTGATCGCGGACGAGCCCACCACCGCCCTCGACGTCACCGTGCAGGCCCAGATCCTTGACCTGCTCGGCAAGCAGCAGCGCGAGCGCGACATGGGACTCGTCCTCATCACCCACGACCTGGCGGTCGCGTCCGAGGTGACGGACCGTGTCGCGGTCATGTACGCGGGCCGGATCGTGGAGTCCGGCACGGCCGCCGAGGTGCTCACCGGCCCAGCCCACCCGTACAGCCGCGGCCTGTGCGAC
This sequence comes from Isoptericola sp. NPDC060185, assembly GCF_042728595.1. NCBI lineage: Bacteria > Bacillati > Actinomycetota > Actinomycetes > Micrococcales > Promicromonosporaceae > Isoptericola > Isoptericola sp. NPDC060185. Next base: position 11,179 of record NZ_JBHWYY010000062.1, read on the forward strand.
TCCGTGGCGAGCGCCGAGCTGAAGGGGAGCCGCCTCCCGGCGATCCCCGGACAGCCGCCGGACCTCGCCGCGATCCCCGCGGGGTGCGCCTTCGCCCCCCGGTGTGCGCGCGCCACCGACATGTGCCGACACGACCGGCCGTCGCTGCTTGCCGTACCGGGGGGACACCCGGGGCGCCAGGCTGCCTGCCACTACGCCGAGGAGGCGATCCACGTATGACCGTCACTGACGTCCGACCGGCCGACCCCGCGGCGAAGCCGGTCGCCCCCCTGCTCGAGCTGCGCGACGTGACGCGGCACTACAAGACCGGACGGAGGTTCCCCGCCGGTCACCGGTCCGTGGTGCGGGCCGTGGACGGGGTCGACCTCACGATCGGCCACCGCGAGTCGGTCGGCGTCGTGGGCGAGTCGGGCTGCGGGAAGTCGACGCTCGCGCGGATCGTGGTCGGGCTCGAGCAGCCGTCCGAGGGCCAGGTGCTGTTCGAGGGCCATGACGTGGCCGAGCTCCGGGGTGTCGACCGCCGCGAGTGGCGGCGTCAGGTCCAGCTCGTCTTCCAGGACCCGTACAGCTCGTTGGACCCCCGCATGACCGTCGGGGAGCTCGTCGGCGAACCCTTCGAGATCCACGACGACGTCGTACCTCGGAACAAGCGGCGTGCCCGGGTCCAGGAGCTCCTCGAGCTGGTGGGCCTCAACGCCGGCCACGTGGACCGATACCCGCACGAGTTCTCGGGCGGTCAGCGACAGCGGATCGGTATCGCGCGCGGGATCGCGCTCAGCCCTCGGCTGCTCGTCTGCGACGAGCCGGTCTCCGCGCTCGACGTCTCCGTACGCGCGCAGGTGATCAACCTGCTCCTGGACCTGCAGGAGGAGCTCGGTCTCTCCTATCTTTTCATCGCCCACGACCTGCAGATCGTGCGCCACGTCTCGAACCGGCTGCTCACGATGTACCTGGGCAAGGTCGTCGAGACGGGCGAGGTCACCCGCGTCTATGACCGGCCGGCCCATCCCTACACCAAGGCCCTCCTGTCCGCAGCGCCTGAGCTCCGGGCCGATCGGCCCGGACGGGACCGGATCCTGCTGCAGGGCGACCCGCCGTCACCGATCGGCACCGAACCGGGATGCCGGTTCCGGTCACGGTGCTGGATGGCACAGGACGTGTGCGCCGAGGTCGCGCCCGACCTGTCGCCGGTCGGAGGCACCGACCAGCTCTCGCGCTGCCACTTCCGTGAGGACGTGGTGGGCGACCGGGGGTGAGCCCGCGGGGAGCACCACCGCGGCACAAAATATATAAACAGCCGATTTTTCCACCACACAAAATACAGAGAATAAGAAAACCCA
>NZ_JBHWYY010000062.1:12528-23950 GCF_042728595.1 Isoptericola sp. NPDC060185
CGGGGCCCCGCCGGGGGGGGGGTGGTGGGCACCCCCCCTGTTGCGGGGTGCCCATTGCGGGGTGGCGGGGGGCCCCGGGGGGGGCCCCCCCCCCCCCCCCCACCACGGCATCACAACTTCTCTCACCAGCGCATTTCCCCACCACAGAAGGAACTCCGATGACGAAGCCCTACCTGCGGATCGCGGCACTGGCCGCGGTCCCGCTCCTCCTGACGGCCTGCGGATCGGGAACGGCGGACGACGGCGCGTCCCCGGCCGAGACCGGGGACAAGACCCTCACCGCGTTCCTCGTCGAGCCGACGAGCCTGGTGCCCCAGATGGACACGGGCACCCAGGTCGGGATGGCGATGTGCGCCAACCTCATGGAGATGAACGCCGAGACCCTGGAGCTGGAGCCGCTCGTCGCCGAGAGCATCGACTCCGACGACAACCAGCACTGGACCATCAAGCTCAAGGACTGGACCTTCCAGGACGGCACCCCCGTCACGGCTTCGTCCTACGTCGACGCGTGGAACGCCACCGCCTACGCACCCAACGCCCTCGGCGGCAACGGCAGCATGCAGCCGATCCAGGGCTACGCCGACCTCAACCCCGCCGACGGCAGCACGCCGAAGACGAAGACGCTCTCGGGCCTCAAGGCGGTGGACGACAAGACCATCGAGATCACCACCACCGAGCCCAACGGCGACCTGCCGATGCTGCTCAGCTCGAACCCCTTCTGCCCGCTGCCCGAGTCGTACTACGAGGACCCGGAGGCCTACGGCCAGCACCCGATCAGCAACGGGCCCTACGAGTTCGAGAGCTGGGACCACAACGAGCAGATCACGCTCAAGAAGTGGGACGACTTCCCCGGCGACGAGGCAGCCTTCGGCGGCGGCGCGGACACCTTCCAGTTCAAGATCTACACCGACATCGAGGCCGCCTACACCGACTTCGTCGCCGGCAACCTCGACCTCATCCGGGCCCCTGACGGGAACATGGTGGAGCGCGCCAAGGCCGACGTCGGCGAGCAGGCGCTCTTCCAGGACGACCGCCGGCACAACCATCAGTTCCTGGCGTTCCCGGCCTACCTCGACAAGTACAAGGACGTCAACCTGCGCCGGGCCATCTCCCAGGCCATCGACCGCGAGGCGATCGTCTCCTCGGTGCTCAAGGGGCACGGGCAGGCTGCCGACGCGATCATCCCGCCCGAGTTCGAGACCTACCGCGAGGGCGTCTGCGACGCGTGCGCCTTCGACCCCGACGCCGCCAAGGCGAGCCTCGCGAAGGCCGAGGCGAACGGGTTCGACGGCAGCGTGAAGATCATCTACTCGACGAGCCCGGCCAACGACCAGGTCGTCGAGGCGATCTCCAACCAGCTGCAAACCAACCTGGGCATCAAGGTCGAGATCGCCCCCGGGCTGGGCCCCGAGGTCGCCGAGCAGCGCAGCGGCGGCACCTTCGACGGGATCTACTTCGGCGGCTGGGGCCTGTCCTACGCCTCCGAGGACCAGTTCCTCAGCCAGTACGTCACGCATGCGGACGGGAACGACGCCAACGCCTACAGCAACCCCGAGGTCGACGCGCTCGAGGCCAAGGCACTCGCCGCGCCCGACGAGGCTGAGCGCGCCAAGAATTTCCAGCTGGTGGAGGACCAGGTCGTGCGCGACCTGCCCGTGACCCCGCTGTACTGGAAGAACGTCTACGGCCTGCAGAGCGAGAAGGCGCAGACCGTCTCCGCAAAGGGCGACATCCAGATGTACCGGGCCAAGTACGTGGGCTGATCTCACGGCGGCCGCCGTCGTGCGGCCTCCTCGTACCACCCTGCACCAACCACGAGCGGGTGGCCCTTGCCGCTGGGGTCACCCGCTCGTCGTCCCTACACGGCGACATGCATGGAGGAAGACAGCATGAATCAACGACGAAGCAGGCTGACCACCACCCGGCTCGCGGCCCTGGCCACGACCACCGCCGTCTGCGCGGGGCTCGCCCTGCCGGCCGCCACCGCGGCATCCACCACGACGACGGCACCGGCCCTCGCCGCCGCACGGGGCGAGCGGTCGTCCGACGCCCCGACCGTCGTGTCGGTCAGCCCGCGCGAGTCCGCCGACGACAGCGGCGTCCGGCTGCGCCTGGCCTACACCGGCGCCACCGACCTGCAGCCCACCGGCACCTACCTCGAGCCCGGCGAACAGGTCACGATCAACGTCAAGGCACACCTCAAGGGCGACGACGGGCTTCCCTCGGTCGCCATCGGCGTGCCAGAGGCCCAGCTCGACGAGAACGGCAAGCGCCTCAAGACCCGCATCCTGGCACTGACGCCGGGCAAGAACACCATCACCGACACCTACGGCGGCCCGGTCTACCTCGTCTGGCACGGCGACAACGACTCCAAGAGCACCGCGAAGGTCACCATCGGGAAGGCGGCCGAGCAGATGGCCACCTTCACCCTCGGCGAGACCACCGAGCGTGAGTTCCAGCGCGAGCTCGACCAGCACACCGCGCCCTTCGTCGAGCTCGTCGGCGACGACTCGATGATGACGTTCTACCGCTACCAGGTACTCCCCTTCCGCGACGAGAACCACGCGAAGCTGATGCGCACCCTGGACCGGATCGTCCGCATCGAGGACAAGGTCGCCGGCTACGGCTCCGCCGGACCCGAGAGCGAACGCCCGGAAGGACCGCACCACCTGGTCGGCTACCCCGGCAATCTCCCCGGCGCCTGGGCGCAGGCATGGCTGCAGTTCACCACCTACTCCGAGGGCGGGCTCGACGCCGTCCTGACCGTCGACGGCCTGCGCGAACGAGGGTGGGGCGTCGCGCACGAGCTCGGCCACCAGCACCAGAACACCTCGACCACCCCCGCGAGGACGGTGGAGGTGGTTGCCAACGTCTTCGCGCTCGCCGTGCAGCGTCGGTTCACCGAGGACTACGGCCAGCAGCCCCGCCTGCGCGCCATCACCAAGGACGGCACCAGCCGCTGGGACCAGGCCATGGCCGCCCTCGATGCCGGGATCGACTCGTACGACGACGACGTCCGTGGGTCAGACATGATCCCGTTCGAGCAGCTGCGGCTGGCATTCGGCGAGGACTACATCACCCGCTGGCACACCATGGTGCGCCAGGACCCCACGACGTTCCAGACGCTCTACTCCGACGACGGCCACTCCCCCGAGGCCGACCTCCAGCTGTGGCAGAACCTCGTCTACGCCACCAGCCTCGCCACCCACCACGACCTGGCCGACTTCTGGACCACCTGGGGCGTGACCGTGACCGACGAGACGAAGAACAAGATCGACCACCTCCCCCAGCCGACCGTCGACCCGACCACCCTGCGCGAGACCAACATCGACGAACCCAGCATCTGGGGCGACTGACACATCACTCGAGAGCGACGACGTGCCCACGGTGCGGGACGACCTCCCGCTCCATGGGCACGTCGCGGTTGCCCGTCAGCACGGAGCGATCAGCACTGAGGATGGACTACCGCGGCACGGGTCCGGTCGAGCCTCGTAGCCGCAGCTCCGGGTCGACGAACGACTCGGTAGCCCGCACGGTGCGATTCTGGATCATCGTGACAAGTGTGCGAACACAGTTCTCGGCGAGGGTCTCGACCGGCTGCCGGACCGTGGTCAGGGGCGGATCTGTGAAGTCGAGCATGTACGAGTCGTCGTAGCCGACGACCGACACGTCCTTCGGCACCTCGAGCCCCCTGCGCTTCGCCGCCCGGATCGCCCCGAGCGCCATGTCGTCGCTCGATGCCACGATCGCAGTCACGCCGCGAGCGAGTAGTTCGTCCGCGGCATGGCGTCCCCCATCGACCGAAAAGTGATGCCGCACCACGTAGTCCGCAGCGTCGTTCAGCCCGCGGGCGTCCATCGCAGCGACGAACCCCTCGATGCGCCGATCGGCCGGTGTGTTGCCGGCGGGACCTGCGCACATCCCGATGCGTCGGTGCCCGAGGTCGTACAGGTGCGAGACGGCGAGCTCGGCGGCGTGCCAGTCGTCGGTCGAGATGACCGGAGACTGCCCGTCGGAGAAGGCACCGTTGACGCTGATGTATGGGATGCCCCTCCCCTCGAGGAGGTGGCGGGCCATCGGATCGGCGTTACGCAACGTGTTACTCGCCGAGAGGAACACTGCAGCGACCATGCCCGCATCGAGCATGGGCTCGATGTAGTCCCGCTCCATGACCGATCCAGGGACGATGGGACAGAGGAAGGCACGCAGGCCGTGCGGCGTCAGCTCCTGCTCGATCGCCCAGGTCATGGCGGCGAAGATCGGCGTCTTCAGTCCGGGAACGAGGATCACCACGATCTCGCCCTTGAGGGGCCGCTCATATCCGACCTGCCTCAGTGCCTTCTCGACCGCCTTGCGCGTCGACACGGACACCCCGTACTTGCGGTTCAGGACGCGACTCACGGTCGCGTCGCTCACGCCTGCGATCGCAGCGACCTCGGCAAGGCGGACCGTCCCAGCCGGGGACCGCGGACGCCGCCCGCTCCGCTCGGTCGCCGCAACCGCATCGTCACCTTGCTCGCTCATGGGCATAGTCTGGCCGATGCAGACACCTCGTCGCCTAGCGGCGCGCCAGCCCCGTGGTCAGGCGCCGACGCGCCGGACCACGCTCCACGGCGGCACTTCGAGGAATCCCACTGGTGCGAGCCTGTCCACGCCGCCTGCGACAACCCGATAGGCCACCCCAGGCGTCGGCGTCGCGTTGACGACAACGAGTTCACGCACGCCTTCCAGATTCAGATCGGCAACGGCTGCCTCGTAGGCGACCACCACAAGTTGGTCGCCGCGACGCGCCTGCACCACCGGATAGCCACGGTTGGGTGGCCCTACTTCGAGGTCCCCACCGAGGAGCGTGCCGCGCAGCGCGCGCCAGAGCGATAGCTCCCTCGCGACCGTGCGCCGGTGTTCCTCCGAGAGCTCTCCCAGCGGCATCGACACCTGCGGCACCCCGAAGAACCCTGCGAACAGCTGTCTACTCACGGACTCGGCCGACGCCTCGGGGGCCCACATGATCGGGTCCGCATGCACGACCTGTCCCCCGCCCAGCACCCGCAGGTCCACGACCGACATCCGGTTCTGGTCCGCGTCCGCGGGGCAGTCGGTGGCACGTACGACGTCCGCATACGCCCCGACGACCGGCGAGACGTATGGTTGCCGGAACTCGACGAGCGCACCGGGCCGGGACGCGTCGACCGTTTCCGCTACGCGCTGCAGGAGGTCAACCATCGCGAACCCGACGTCGTCCAGGTCCCCCGTGCTAGGTGTCCCGGCGTACGCCATCGCGTTGTTGAGGAAGTCGATCTTCAGCCCGTCCAGACCGTAGTCGGCCACGAGCCGCCCGCACGTGATCGCCACGTGCTCCCGTACCTCACGGTGCCTAGGGTCCAGCACCCAGGCCCGCAACCCGGCCGAGTACGAGGTGGCGAAACGCTGGAGCCTGGCGTAGGCGTCGCTCTGCTCACCCACCAGCAGCGGCGCGAGCCAAAGCACGACGTCGAGCCCGTGTCCGTGCGCCGACTCGACGAAGGCGGTCAGGTCGGGGAACTTCTCCGTGTCGGGCATCCAGTCGCCGCATCCCGTGTACCAGCGGCCATCACCGAAGCGCTGCCACCCGTCGTCCAGGAAGACGGACCCGAACCCGAGGTCGGCCGCGACCGGGAGATCCCGCCCGACGGTCTCGGCGGAGATGCGCTGCGAGTAGGCGTACCAGGTGGAGTACACGGGCTCGACCGCAGCACGTGCGGGCTGGCGGACCGGGGTGCCCGCGTACAGCGCGTCGACGATCGTGCGCACGGCGACCGCGACCGGACGCGAGTCACGCAGCAGCACGAGCTCGAGCTCGTCGGTCCGCGCCGTCACGCGACCGTCGACGGGCAGTCGTACGACGAAGTTCTTCTCTTCCTCGGACACGCCGAACTGCAGCTCGCCCTCACCGGTCGTCCAGCTGCAGCCAAACGCTAGCTGGCTCCGCCCGTCGGCGTCGTAGAGGGCTCCCAACGGCGCTGACCGGATCGCGCTGAACCGGTCCGAGCCCTCCCAGTCAGCGGGCAGGCCGCGGTCACCGCCGAGTCCGGGGTACCAGTACCCGCACGCATCACCCAGGGGGGACTGCAGGATCACTTGACCGCCGTCGACCACCTTGAGCCGGATCCTGGTCACCGCCCCCTCGTCGTGCACGCCGAGCACACGGCACCCTCCCCCGGTCCCCAGGCGGAGCCCGAGCGAGAGCTCCGACCAGTCGACGAGCGAGAGCTGATGGTCTTCGAGTAGCACGTGGAGGACTCCTGTTGCTTGATCGCACCCGTGCGGGTGCCTGCGACATTTGCGGCGATGCGGTGCAGGAAGAGCTGAGACGTTCGGACGTACCGGGTGGGACCAGGCGACCAGCGAGAACCCGTCGATGTCATGCCCTCGGACGAGCAGACCGATTCGTCCCTGACGCCATCACCCCGGTGCGCTGCATATATGCGGCCGTATCATGCAATTTTACATGCGACGAAGGCCAGATCCACCCTTCGTCGAGATCTGGTGACGCCGTCTCGCCGCACGTCGTCCAGACGAGGAGAGGGCGACTCCCCGTGGGGAGACGCCCTCTCGGCGTGATTGCGCGTACGTGTCAGCGCTGCGTGGCCTCGTCGCAGGTCAGCGTCGCGGCCGCCCAGTCAGCATGGTCGGAGGAGTTGCCGTCACCTGCGTTGCCGATGCGCAGGGTGACGAAAGAGGCACCCGTGACGTCGGCGTCGACCTTCTCCGCAGGGTCGCCCCCGCGCAGCACGCCCGTGGAGGCGACCTCCTTGCCGTCGGCGAGCACGGCGAAGGTGACGCTGCCGCGGTCACCGGACTCATCGTCGATACCGACGTCAGCCGTCAGGGAGGAGCACTGGCCGCCGGTGTGCACGACGATGTCGCTGTTCGCGTGCGCACCGAGCCCCTTCGCGTACTCGGTGCCGCCGATGGCGATCGGGTTGCCGTCACCCTGACTCGAGTCACCGACGCTCGTGTCGCGCTCGACCGGGCCCCAGCCGTTGGTGGCCGAGACCCACTCGAGGTCACTGACGAAGTTGGTGCCCTGCGGGGCCGGCGGCACGACGGTGAGGAGCAGCGCGCTGGTCGTGCTCTCCTCGAGGTCGCGGCCGCTCCACTCGGCCCGCGCCTTGACCCGGTACGTCCCGGTCTCGACCGACTCCGGGGCGGTGACCTTCCAGCGGGTGACCAGCTGGGTGCCGCCGCTCATCTTGCGGGCGGTGGTCGTGCCGGACGGCGTCGCGGACCAGCCCTTCGGCGTGGACAGTGCCACCGACACGTCCGACGCTTCCCTGCTCCCGGTGACCTGGAACGTCGAGGTGACCTCGATCGGCTCGCCGGGCGCGATCGCGACAGGCCCGCCGTCGTAGGCGGCGTCCGCCTCCAGCCCGAGCGCGGCCGTCGTGCGGCGGGCGACCTGGTCCGTGTCGCGCACCATCGTCAGGATGCCGGCGGCGGACCAGCTGAAGTTCGGGGTGTTGTTCCCGTCACCATTGCTCGAGTCGTACTTCTCCCAGATCGGCTCGTCGCCCTGACCCAGCCCCGTGGCGTTCGCGAAGAGCTTGCTACGCAGCAGCTCCGCGTCGTTGAACAGCCCGTACCGGTTGAACCCGGTCACGGCGAAGCCGACCTGGTCGGGCCAGGCGCTGCCGCGCGTGTAGGAGTCCGGGTCGTATGTGTCCTGCTCGGCGGAGATCGGAGGCAGCGGCACGAAGGTGTTGAACTGCGTCGGGTCGAGCGCGTTCTCGCGGACCCGGTCCGCCTGCTCCCGCGTCGCCGTGCCCGACATCAGCGGGATGATGCCCTCGATGCTCTTGCCGTAATCCAGGCGCGGCCCGTCGGCGCCGAGCCACTTGTCGTAGAACCAGCCGGACTCCGGATCGTACATCGTGTCCCGGATCTCCTGGTCGATGGCGTCGGCGTCCGCGCGCAGCTGCGCGGCCTCCTCGGTCTTGCCGAGCTTGTCGGCCAGCTTCGCCATGGCGCGGGTGTTCATCGACATGAACGCGTTGAGATCCACCGACTCCTGGTTCAGGGAGTACCCGATCTGGTTTCCCTCAGCATCGGTGTTGTGCACCACCTTGAGGTCCCCGCCGAAGTCGAAGCGCGGGCCGTCGTCCATCCCGCTCTCCCACGCGGCGGCCAGGCGGGCGGCATCGTCGGAGTTGTTGGCAGCGTCCATCGACGCGCCGTACTCCAGCAGGAGGTTCTTGTCATGGTCGCGGTGGCTGAACCACCAGTCACGCTCGGCCTTGAGCTTGGGGTAGATCTCCGCCAGGAACTCTTGGTCCGGGTCGGAGGCGTAGACCTCCCAGGCCGCCCATGCGGCCAGCGGCGGCTTGGTGTTGCGCGCGTTCCAGTGGGCGGTGCCCTGCTCCTTGGTGCGGAACCCGACGACGTCGGGGATCATTCCCGCGTCGGGCCCTTCGGTGAACTGGTTCTCGAACTCCGCGAGCACGATGTCGCGGGCGAGCTCAGGCGAGAAGATCGTGGTGCCGACGGCCTGCTTGAACATGTCCCACGGCCAGTAGCCGCCGGAGTAGATCTTGTGGTTGGTGGAGGGGACCATGCCGCTGTGCTCGAACTGGCCGGCCGGCCCGCGCCAGTTGTTGACCAGCGTCTCGACCGACTTCACAGCGACTCGCCGGTACTCGGGCGCCACACCCTCGACCGCGTTCTTGACGTAGCCGTCCCACCGGCGCTCGGTCGCGCGGATCGCCGTGTCCGGACGCCGCAGCGCCTCGGTGGCCGCCACGGTCGCCTCGAGCCGCTCGTCCTCGGTGAACGTGTACGTCTCCGTCCAGGCAAGGCGCTGCGCCTCGCGAGTGGCGACCAGCGGCTCGTCACGGGTCGTGACGTAGCTGTCCCCGTCCACCACCGTGGTGGTCGGATCGGCGTGCCGCACCTGAAGCGCCTCGGTGCCGTCATAGAAGTACGGCGCAGCCTTGGTCGCCTCGAACCGCACCTCGACACCGTTCTTGCTCGCCCTGAGAGAAGGCGCAGACTTACGCGGCTCGGTCTCCGGACGCATCAGGTCCCCCGTCCAGGAGACCTCCAGCGCGCGACGCTTCGCCGAGCTGACCTCGGCCGTCACCAGCGCCGTCTGCTGCGAGACGAACCGCAGGTCGAGGGTCAGCGTGACACCGTCCACCTCGTAGGTCTGGCTGATGCGGCCTGGGTAGGAGTGGGTCGTGGGAGCCGGCAGCGCGAGCTCGGCCCCCGTCTTCGCGTCCCGCAGCTGTAGCCTCGTGAGCGCCTTGCTCAGGTACCACGGCGACTCCTGTGCGTACGCCAGCGGGCCGGTGAACCCACCGTACGTGTCAACGTCACCCGGCGCCGGCAAGCCGTAGGCGTGGTACGACCCCGCGTCGAACAACGGGCTGAGCAGGTTCACCCCGCCCATGTCGGCCTTGGCCGGCGTACCGGTCCGGTCGATGACGTCGGGATAGGACACGGCACGCTTCACGTTCGCGACGACCTCCTGGGACACGCCAGTGGACGGGACGCCCTGGAGGGCTGCAGCTCCGGCGGGGGCCACGCATGTCACGACCAACGCGCCGGCGGTCAGCACCGCGGCACCGAGCCGGGCGCGTGGTCGAGCCGCAGAGCGCTCCGACCTGGACTGTGGGATGGGCATGAGTCGTCCTTCCTGAGTGGGGGCGCCGGGGCCCGGCGACACGTGGGACTCCGTTCGGCCCTATGGCACCGCCGAGCAGCTCCACCTCGAGCCGCGCCGAGCCAGTTCGTCCTGGCGCCTGCAATGATGGATTACAAACTTACAGTTGTCTAGACCTGTGAAGGAACCTTCGGCTCCCGGCATGGGCGGCCAGGTGGCGCAGGAACTGCCGCCCGGATCGACGCGCAACCGCGCGCCACAGGCGGGGGGCGGGTTCACGGCGTCGACGCCGCCGCCAGCGCCACGGCCCCGCCGCGCACTCCACACCGCCCCCGTACGAGCTCATAGCCCGGACCGGGCAGCGCATCCGACCGAGGCAGGGGGCCGATCCGCGCCGCTCCGACGACCCAAATAATCGCACCCTTGACATCAATATGGTTCGCGGCCTTCAATGAGCAGCGCTTGCTCCTTGTCCGGTCACTGATGCCCGTCTCTTGAAGGAGATCCGCATGCCCCGAAGTTTCCTCAGTCGTCCCCTCGCCGGCCTGGTGGCGGGTGTCGTCAGCTGTAGCGCTCTGCTGGTCCCGGCGGTGGCCGCGCAGGCGAGTTCCGCGCCGTCGTTCGCGCCCCAGGCGCAGGCCCCGCTGCGGACCATGCTCCAGGCCGAGGTCGTAGAACCGACGCAGGCCAAGGTCGCCACCCGCACGGAGAATGGTTGGACGCAGCAGTTCGCGAGTGCGCCGTCGGCGCTGGCCGAGGCCGCGCGGGTCGGGGTGGAGTACGCCCCGACGACGGACCTGCAGCCGACGGGCCTGTATCTGCCGCCGAACACCGAGCTGACCATCACGGTCTCGGGCGTGAAGGCGAACGACCCGAACGGCGTGCCGTCGGTCTCGATCGGCGCGCCGGACAGCCAGATCGACGAGAACGACAAGAAGATCCCCACGCGCCTGACGCCACTGGCGCGTGGGAAGAACACGGTCTCGGACGTGCACGGTGGTGTGGTCTACATCGACTTCCAGTCCAAGACCGCGACGCCGTCGACCGCGACGCTCACGTTCGGCGACACGGCCGAGCAGATGGCGACCTTCACCCGCGGCGTCACCGGGGAGGCGGCGTTCCAGCGGCAGCTCGACCGCCTGGACGCACCCTTCGTGGAGCTATACGGCAAGAAGTCGATGATCACGGTGACCCGGCAGGCGCTGCTGAAGTACCGCAACGAGCACCACAACCAGCTCCTGGCGGCGCTCGACCGGATCATCACGGTCGAGAACAAGGTCGCCGGCTACGGCCCGGTCGGCGCGCCGGACGCACCGCCGGCCGGCGTGCACCACCTGATCGGCTTCCCCAAGGTCATCCAGGGGGTGGGTGCGTACGCGTGGGACGAGATCACGGTCTATCCCGTGCCGATCCAGGACAACCTGCTCAAGGTCGACGGGCTGCGCATCTACGGCTTCGGCCCCTGGCACGAGATCGGCCATCAGCACCAGCAGTCGGCCGTCCTTCCGAGCGACCTGCTCGAGGCCAGCGTGAACACGTACGCGCTGGCGGCCCAACGTGACTTTAGCGAGTACGGCTCCGTGCCGCGCCTGCGGGCGGTCAACTCCAGCGGGACCTCGGACTGGGACGACGGCATGGCGGCCCTGAAGACGGGGGTCGACAAGTACAGCGACCTCCCGCGGGCGACCTGGGTGCTGCCGTTCGAGCAGCTGCGCCTCGCCTACGGCGACGATTTCTTCCCGGACTGGCACAAGGTGGTGCGTCAGCAGGCGGACGACCTGCTCG
>NZ_JBHWYY010000063.1:0-23913 GCF_042728595.1 Isoptericola sp. NPDC060185
GCCCTGTTTCGCGACCGGGACAGGGCCAAACGCCCGCTCACAACATCAGCTGTGGCGCCCTTCCGGCGCGTCACGACCGACTAGTGATCGCCGATCGGGTGACTTTTGTCGACGATCGACGTTTCTCGCGCTAGGTTGAGCGGGCCAGATCAGCTGCGTGCGCAAAGGAGCGTCATGAGCATCCGTTTGAAGGCACCTCTCACCCGGCGCGTCGGGGCGGTCGTCGCGACCGCGGCCCTCGGCGCCAGCCTGGCGGCGGCAGCACCCGCCGTCGCCGCGGACGACGACTACAAGATCCTCGTCGTCGGCAAGACCCTCGGCTTCCGCCACTCCCACATCGACGACACCACGCACGCGCTCATCGACCTCGGCGCGGAGCACGACTTCACCGTCGACGTGTGGGACCCGCCCAACAGCTCGGCCGGCTGGTGGGGCTCGGGCTCGCCCGGCCAGCCCGACCTCACGATGTCCTCCACGCCGTTCACCAGCCCGGAGAACCTGGAGCAGTACGCGTCGATCGTCTTCGTCTCGCCCGTGGACAACACCAACAGCCTCGACCCCGCGCTGCCGCGCCTGCTCGACGACGGCGAGCTCGCCGCCCTGCAGGGCTACGTGCACGACGGCGGCGGCGTCGTCGGCATCCATGCCGCCACCGACACCATGCACACCTCCAGCTGGTTCACCCAGCTCATGGGCGGCGGCGCCCGGTTCCGGAACCACCCCGCGCAGCAGACCGCCACGATGCGGGTGGAGAACGCGGCGCACCCGTCGATGGCCGGGGTGCCGCTCGAGTGGTCGCGCTTCGACGAGTGGTACAACTACACGCTCGACCCGCGCGGTGACGTGCAGGTGCTGCAGACGCTCGACGAGTCCACGTACACCGGCGGCACGATGGGTGCGGACCACCCGATCGCGTGGTGCCAGAACTTCGAGGGCGGGCGCTCCTGGCACCAGGGCGCCGGCCACGTCGACGCCGCGTGGACCGACGACACGTTCCTCTCGATGGTGCTGAGCGGCATCGAGTGGACCGCCGGCCGCGTCAGCGGCGGCGGGGACTGCGTGACGTTCGGCGAGGTCGACGGGCTCGTGTCCGCGCTGCCCACGGCCACCACGCGCGACGCCGTCGCCGTGGCGCAGCTGACGACCCGCCTCGACGCGGCCGAGGCCGCCGCCGACGCCGGCGACCGGGGCACCGCGCTGCGGCAGCTGCGCACCGCCGAGAAGCTCGCCGGGGCGCTCGTCGCCGACGGCGACGCCGCCGACGTCCTCGCCGGCAAGATCGCCGACCTGTCCGCCTGGCAGCAGGGGATCGTCGCCGCGGGCGCCTGAGCCCGCCGGGCGCGGGGCCACGCCACGACGGCGCGGCCCCGCGCCCGTCCTCGCGTCAGGCGGTGTCCTCGACCACCCTGCCGCCGTCGAGCGCGAGGCGCCGGCCGCGGAAGCGCCCGCGCACCAGGCGGTCGTGCGAGACGAGGACGAGGGTGCCCCCGAACGCCGCGAACGCGCGCTCCAGCTCCTCGACCAGCGCCGGCGACAGGTGGTTGGTCGGCTCGTCGACCAGCAGCACGTCCGTGGTCGTCGTGACGACCCGCGCGAGCTCGAGGCGCGAGCGTTGCCCCTGGGACAGCTCGCGCACCGGGCGGGGCAGGTCGTCGGGGCGGAACAGGCCCGTCGCGAGGAGCGCCTCCGCGTGCTCCTCCAGGTCGCCGGGGCGGCCGGCGGCGAAGCCGTGCAGCACCGTGCGGCCGTCGTCCGAGGCGAACACGCCCGTCTGTCGCAGATACCCGATCGCGCCCGCGGTCCGCGCGGATCCTGCGTCGGGCAGCACGTCGCCCGCGATCACCCCCAGCAGCGTGCTCTTGCCCGCGCCGTTCGGCCCGGTCACGAGCACGTGCTCGCCGCGGTCGATCACGAGCCGGTCCACGACGAGGCGCGGCGCGGCGAGCCGACCGTGCACCACGACGTCGGTCAGGTCGACCGACGCCGAGGCCGCGTCGCCTCCCGCACCGAAGACGTCACGGGAGATGTCCGTGCCGACGACGTCCATGCCCGCGACGTCAGCGGTGGCGACGTCGGTGCGGAACTCCGCCCGGTCGGCGGGCCGCTCGGCGGGGTCCTCGGTGAGGCGGCGCACGCGCTCCTTGGCGTTGCGGACGCGGCTGGTGGCGCCGTGGGTGCGCGCTCGCGACCGGAACGCGCCCGACCCGAACGAGGCCATCGGCAGCTTGCGCGGGATCTGCTCCATCGCCTCGACGTTGGCGTCGACGAGGCGTCGCTGGCGCGCGACGTCGGCCTGCCACCGCTCGTACGCGAGCCGGAGCCGCTCGCGCTCGGTCTCCTTCGCCGCGAGGTAGCCGGCCCACCCCGTGCCGTACCGGCGCGCCCGCCCGCCGTCGAGCTCGACGAGCGTCGTGGTGAGGTCCGCGAGGAACGCCCGGTCGTGGGTGACGGCGACGACGGTCCCGTCGTGCGACCGCAGGCGCTCCGTGAGCCAGTCGAGGGCGTCGTCGTCGAGGTCGTTGGTCGGCTCGTCGAGGAGCAGCAGCTCCGGGTCCGCCGCGAGGGTCGCGGCCAGCGCGAGGCGGGAGCGCTCGCCGCCCGAGAGCGTACCGAGCGCACGGCCGCGGTCCAGGCCGGGCAGGCCCAGGCGGTGCAGCGCCACGTCGACCCGGCGGTCCGCCCCGCGCCCGTCGCGCGCGTCGAACCGCGCGGTCAGCTCCGCGTACCGGCGCAGCGCGCCGTCGAGGGCGGCGCCGTCGAGCGCGCCGAGCCCGTCCTCGAGCGCGGCGACCTCCGCCGCGAGGGCGCGGACGTCCGCCAGCACGTGGTCGATCGCCTGCGCGACCGTGCGGTCGGGCGGGAGGTCGAGCGTCTGCGGCAGGTAGCCGAGGCCGCCGGGCGCGCGCACCAGGCGCGTGCCGTTCTGCGGCTCCAGCGCGCCGGCGACCACGGCCAGCAGGGTGCTCTTGCCGGAGCCGTTGTCGCCGACCACTCCCACCCGCTCGCCGGGGGAGATGGTCAGGGAGAGGCGGTCGAGCACTACCCGGTCGGCGTAGCGCAGGGTGATGTCGGTGAGGGTGAGCTGTGACGGGTCCACGGTGGGGACTCCTTCCGTCGCCGGGGGTGGCCGTGCAGGACGGCGGACGCGCGGACGCCGGCGCGGAGCGGTGCTGTCGGACCTGCTCGACGCGTCGGCGCGGGGGTGCTCACAGGGTTCCCATCGCCGTGCACCCTACGGACCCGGCGGCCGGGCCGCGAGGTGATTTCCCGTCACGCCTCTGGGGCGGGCACGCCCTCGACGGTGACGGAGGCCCGCGCTCAGCCGACGCCGGTGGTCGACTCGCGCACGACCAGCTCGGGCTGGAACGTCACCTGCTCCACGGTGTCGTCCGGGTCGAGGAGGAGGTCCGCCGCGCGGTGGCCGAGCTGGTGGGTGGGTTGGCGCACCGACGTCAGCGGCGTGGCGAGCTCGGCGGCGAAGTCGACGTCGTCGTACCCGACCACGGCCATGCCCGACGGCACCGGCACCCCCGCCGTCCGCAGCGTGCGCAGCGCGCCCAGCGCGGTGAGGTCGTTCACGCACATGGTGGCGGTGGGCCGGTCCGCGAGGGCGAGGACCTGCTCGACGCCGGCCTGGCCGCCGTCGGCGTTGAGGGTGGCGACGGTGACCTCGACGAGCGCGTCGCCGGGGTCGAGGCCCAGCTCGACGAGCGCGTCGCGCAGGCCCTCGCTGCGGTCGGCGCACTGGCGGATCGTGTGCGGGCCGTTGAGGAAGGCGATGCGCTCGTGGCCCAGCTCCACGAGGTGGCGGGCAGCGGCCGCGGCGCCCGCGCGGTCGTCGACGGCCACCGACGACAGGGTCTCGACGGGCGACGGCCGATCGAGCAGCACCACCCGCACCCCGCGCTCGCGCAGCGTCACCAGGTGCTCGACGTCGTCCGTGGCCGGCACCACCATGACGCCCTGCACGCCGTGCTCCTCGAACAGGCGCAGGTAGCGGGCCTCGCGCTCCGGGTTCTCGTCGGAGCTGGCCAGCATGAGGGTGTGGTCCGCCTCCTCCAGCCGGTCCTCGATGCCGCGGGCGACGTCGGTGAAGAACGGGTTGGAGATGTCGAGCACGATGGCGCCCGCGGTCGTGAGAGTGCCGGCGCGCAGCTGGCGGGCCGAGCCGTTGGGCACGAAGGCCAGGTCCTCGATCGCGGCGAGGACGCGCTCGCGGGTGCCGGGGGAGACCCGGTCCGGGCGGTTGAGCACGTTGGAGACGGTGCCGACCGACACCTGGGCCTGGCGCGCGACGTCGCTGATCGACGCGCGTCGGCGGGGGGCGGTCGTCGTCATCTGCTGCTCCTCGTGGTCCGGGCGCTCGTCACGCCTGGGTCCAGCGTAGAGGCGTCCGGGTGTGGGCCGACGTTGCTACGTTCATCGTATGAACCGATTCACGGATGACGGTGCGACGACGCACGTCTGCTTCGTGTCCCGGGTGCGGCGCGACCGCCTCGACGAGTACCGGGCGGCCCATGCCGCCGTCTGGCCCGAGATGCTGGAGGCCCTCGCCGAGACCGGCTGGCACGACTACCGGTTGTTCCTCGGCGCCGACGGGCTGCTGGTCGGCGTCCTGCGCACCGACGACTACCAGCGCGCGCAGCGAGACATGGCGGCCCGCGAGGTGAACGAGCGCTGGCAGGCGGCCATGCAGGGGTTCTTCGAGCCCTCCAAGGGGCGGCCGGACGAGGGGTTCGTGCTGCTCGAGGAGGTGTTCCACCTGGAGTCGCAGCTCGACGCCGCCCGCAGCGCCGGCTGACCCGCGCAGTTGTCAGGACCAGGGTCATGGATACCTGCTCCTGGTCCTGACAGGTCGCGCGGGCGGTTGCGGGGGCGATGGCCGGTCCTGAGCGGACGGTTGACGGCGCGCCGTCGAACGCCTACGTTATGAAACGATTCAAAGCGTTACGGCACCGCGCGAGGGAGCGCGGACGAGGAGGAGACATGACGGCGACGACGCCCGTGCTCGACGCACGGCTGCGCAGGGCCCTCGGCGAGCAGACCATCGAGCTGCCCTCGTGGGCGTTCGGGAACTCGGGCACCCGGTTCAAGGTCTTCGGCACGCCCGGGACGCCGCGCGACCCCTACGAGAAGATCGCCGACGCCGCGCAGGTGCACGCCTTCACCGGCGTCGCGCCGCGCGTCTCGCTGCACGTCCCGTGGGACCTGGTCGACGACTTCGGCGACCTGGCCCGGCACGCCGAGGAGCACGGCGTGAGCATCGGGATGATCAACTCGAACCTGTTCCAGGACGACGCCTACAAGCTCGGCTCGCTCACGCACTCCGACCCGGCCGTGCGCCGCAAGGCCGTGGCCCACCACGTGCAGTGCATCGACGTCATGCGCGCCACGGGGTCCCAGGAGCTGAAGATCTGGCTGCCGGACGGCACCAACTACCCCGGGCAGGACTCCATCCGCGCCCGCCAGGACCGGCTCGCCGAGTCGCTGGCGGAGATCTACGCGGAGCTCGACGACGACCACCGCATGGTGCTCGAGTACAAGTTCTTCGAGCCGGCGTTCTACCACACGGACGTGCCGGACTGGGGCACGTCCCTGCTGCACTGCCTGGCCCTCGGGGAGAGGGCGAAGGTCGTGCTGGACACGGGCCACCACGCGCCCGGCACCAACATCGAGTTCATCGTGGCGCAGCTGCTTCGCCAGGGCCGCCTCGGCGCGTTCGACTTCAACTCCCGCTTCTACGCCGACGACGACCTCATGGCCGGCGCCGCGGACCCGTTCCAGCTCTTCCGGATCATGCACGAGATCGTGGAGGCCGACGCGCTGCGCCCGGAGTCCGGGGTGAACTTCATGCTCGACCAGTGCCACAACGTCGAGGACAAGATCCCCGGCCAGATCCGGTCGGTGATGAACGTCCAGGAGGCCACGGCCAAGGCGCTGCTCGTCGACGCCGAGGCCCTCGACGCCGCGCAGCGCGCCGGCGACGTGCTCGGCGCGCACGGCGTCCTCATGGACGCGTACAACACGGACGTCCGCGGCCTGCTCGCGGACCTGCGCGCGGAGCAGGGCCTCGACCCCGAGCCCATGCGGGCGTTCGCGGCCTCGGGCTACCTGGCGAGGATCGCCGCGGAACGCGTCGGCGGGCGGCAGGCAGGATGGGGCGCATGACGACCGACACCACCGACACGAGCACGGCGACGTCCCAGGTCACGACCGCGGACCGCGTGCTCGACGGCCCGCACGGCGACCTGCGGGTGCGGGTCTACACGCCCGGCGCCCCGACGGGCAGCACGCCGGTCGCCGGCCTCGTCTGGGCACACGGCGGCGGCTTCATGCACGGCGACCTGGACATGCCCGAGGCCGACGGTGTCGCCCGCCGTCTGGCGGAGGCCGGCGTGCTCGTGGTCAGCGTCGACTACCGGCTCGTCGCGTCGTTCGACGACGCCGCCGTCGACGGCGCGCCCGTGCGCGGGGACGGCGTGCGCTTCCCGGCGCCGTCCGAGGAGGTCGCGTTCGCGTTCGGGTGGGCCCGCGCGGCCGGCCTCGGCGTGCCCGCGGACCGCTGGTCGATCGGCGGCGCCAGCGCGGGCGGCAACCTCGCGGCCGGGGCGTCGCTGCGGCTGCGCGACGCCGGCACGCCGGTGCGCAGCACGCTGCTCGCGTACCCGGTGGCGCACCACGAGCTGCCGGCGCACTCCGCCGAGCTCGCGGCCAAGGTGGCGGCGATCCCGGGCGGCAGCTTCCCGCCCGCGCAGGTCCGGGCCATGAACGACAACTACCTGGGCCACCGCGACGGCCCGACGTCGCCGTACGCGTTCCCCGGCGGCAGCGGTCCGGACGCCCTGCGCGGGCTGGCCCCCACGTTCGTCCTCACCTCCGACCACGACGGCCTGCGTTCCATGGGCGAGGCCTACGCGGCGGAGCTGGCCGCGGCAGGCGTCGACGTCCTGCTCGTCCGCGAGGACGGCACCACCCACGGCCACCTCAACCAGCCCGAGCACCCCGGCTGCGCGCGCAGCCTCGCGCGCATGACCGCGTGGCTCACGGTGGACGCCCTCGTCGGCGCCCCGCACGAGCCGGCCCCGGGCATCCACCGAGACCTCTCCCGACCCGCACCCGGAGCACGCCGATGACCCACCCGACCGTCGCCGCCCTCGTCGCGCGCTCGAACCGCCTCGGCGCCGACCCCAGGAACACCAACTACGCCGGGGGCAACACGTCCGCGAAGGGGACCGAGCGGGACCCGGTCACCGGGCAGGACGTCGAGCTGCTGTGGGTCAAGGGCTCCGGCGGCGACCTCGGCACCCTCACCGAGAAGGGCCTCGCCGTCCTGCGCCTCGACCGGCTGCGCGCGCTCGTGGACGTGTACCCCGGGGTGGACCGCGAGGACGAGATGGTCGCCGCGTTCGACTACTGCCTGCACGGCAAGGGCGGGGCCGCCCCCAGCATCGACACGGCCATGCACGGCCTGGTCGACGCCGCGCACGTCGACCACCTGCACCCCGACGCGGGCATCGCGATCGCGACCGCGGCCGACGGCCCGGAGCTCACGCGGACGATCTTCGGTGGCAAGGTGCTGTGGGTGCCGTGGCGCCGGCCCGGCTTCCAGCTCGGCCTCGACATCGCGGAGCTCAAGGCGGCGCACCCCGACGCGATCGGCACCGTCCTCGGCGGCCACGGCATCACCGCGTGGGGCGACACGGCCGAGGAGGCCGAGGCGAGCTCGCTGTGGATCATCGAGACGGCGGCGGCCTACATCGCGGAGCACGGCGCGCCGGAGCCGTTCGGCCCCGCCCTCGACGGCTTCGCCGCCCTGCCCGAGGCGGAGCGGCGCGCCAAGGCCGCCGCGCTCGCCCCGCACCTGCGCGCCGTCGCCTCCCACGACAGACCGCAGGTGGGGCACTTCACCGACGCGGACGTCGTGCTCGACTTCCTGGCGAGCGCCGAGCACCCGCGCCTGGCGGAGCTGGGCACCAGCTGCCCCGACCACTTCCTGCGCACCAAGGTGAAGCCGCTGGTCGTGGACCTGCCGGCCACCGCGACGGTCGAGGAGATCGTGGAGCGGCTGCCCGCGCTGCACGAGGCGTACCGCGCCGACTACACCGCCTACTACGAGCGCGGCGCCGCCGAGGCCCACGCCCGGGGCGAGGAGCCGCCCGCGATGCGCGGCGCCGACCCGGCGATCGTGCTCGTGCCAGGCGTCGGCATGTTCTCCTACGGCGCGGACAAGCAGACCGCGCGCGTGGCGGGGGAGTTCTACGTCAACGCGATCAACGTCATGCGCGGCGCGGAGGCCCTGTCGACCTACGCCCCGATCGACGAGTCGGAGAAGTTCCGCATCGAGTACTGGGCGCTCGAGGAGGCGAAGCTCCGGCGCAAGCCGAAGCCGAAGCCGCTCGCCACCCGCATCGCCTTCGTCACCGGCGCGGCGTCGGGCATCGGCAAGGCCATCGCGACCCGCCTCGCCGCCGAGGGCGCGTGCGTCGTCGTGGCCGACCTCGACCTGGAGAAGTCCGAGGCGGCCGCGACTGAGATCAACGAGATGCTCGGCTCCACCGACGTCGCCGTCGGCCTGGCGGCGAACGTCGCCGACGAGGCCGCGGTGCAGGCGGCGCTGCGCGACGCCGTCCTCGCGTTCGGCGGCGTCGACATCGTCGTGAACAACGCGGGCCTGTCGCTGAGCAAGTCGCTGTTCGACACCACCGAGGCGGACTGGGACCTGCAGCACGACGTCATGGCCAAGGGCTCGTTCCTCGTGGCCAAGAACGCCGCGCGCATCCTCGTGGACCAGAAGCTCGGAGGCGACATCGTCTACATCTCGTCGAAGAACTCCGTGTTCGCGGGCCCGAACAACATCGCGTACTCGGCCACCAAGGCCGACCAGGCGCACCAGGTGCGGCTGCTGGCCGCCGAGCTCGGCGAGCACGGCATCAAGGTCAACGGCATCAACCCGGACGGCGTGGTGCGCGGGTCGGGCATCTTCGCCTCCGGCTGGGGCGCCAACCGCGCCAAGACGTACGGCATCGAGGAGCAGGACCTGGGGGCGTTCTACGCCCAGCGCACGCTGCTCAAGCGCGAGGTGCTGCCCGAGCACGTCGCGAACGCCGTCTTCGCGCTGTGCACGCCCGCCTTCTCGCACACCACCGGCCTGCACGTGCCCGTCGACGCGGGCGTGGCGCAGGCGTTCCTGCGGTGACGGCGGTGCGGACGGGGGCGGCGACGCCGGGGCCGACGCTGGCGGGCACGCTCGCCGCCGTCGACCTGGGCGCCACCAGCGGGCGCGTCATCCTGGGCCGGTTCGGCGGGCGCGAGGGGCTGCGGCTGCAGCACGTGGCGCGGTTCCCGAACGACCCGGTCCGCACCCCCGACGGGCTGCACTGGAACCTGCTGGAGCTCTACCGCCAGGTGCTGGACGGCCTGGCCGCGGCCGAGCGCGAGGCGCCGGGGGAGATCCTCGGCGTCGGGATCGACTCGTGGGCCGTGGACTACGGCCTGCTGCGCGGCGGTCGCCTGCTGGGCGTGCCGTACCACTACCGGGACGGGCGGACGGCGGACGGCGTGGAGCGCGTGCACGCGCGCGTCGACGCCGCCGCGCTGTACGCCCGCAACGGGCTGCAGCACCTGCCGTTCACCACGGTGTTCCAGCTCGCGACGGAGGGGCCGCTGCTCGACCTCGCCGACCGGCTGCTGCTGGTGCCCGACCTGCTCGCGCACTGGCTCACCGGGGCCGAGGTCGCGGAGCGCACCAACGCCTCCACGACCGGGCTGCTCGACGCGCGCACGGGGGAGTGGGACACCGGCCTCGCCCGCCTCGTCGACATCCCGGCCGGGATCCTGCCGCCCCTCGTCGACCCGGGGGCGTCGCTCGGCGCCCTGCGGCCCGACGTCGCGCAGCTGGTGGGGCGGACGCTCGAGGTCACGGCCGTCGGCTCGCACGACACGGCGTCCGCCGTCGTCGCGGTGCCGGCCACGGACCGCGACGTCGCCTACGTCTCGTGCGGCACCTGGGGGCTCGTGGGCCTCGAGCTCGACGCGCCCGTCCTGACCGAGGAGGCCCGCGTCGCCGGGTTCACCCACGAGGGCGGCGTCGACGGGCGCACGCGGTTCCTGCACAACGTCATGGGGCTGTGGCTGCTGTCCGAGTCGATCCGCACCTGGGAGCGCGAGTCCAACGCCGCCCAGCGGTCCAGCACCCTGCAGGAGCTCCTCGCCGAGGCGGCGCACGTCACCGCCCCGGTGACGATCTTCGACGTCGACGACCCGCGCTTCCTGCCACCGGGGGACATCCCCGGGCGGATCGCCGACTGGTGCCGCGAGCACGACCGGCCGGTGCCCGCCACGCGCGGCCAGTACGTGCGCAGCATCGTGGAGAGCCTGGCCCAGGCGTTCGCGGACGCCGTGACGACGGCCGCGCGGCTCGCCGGGCGCACCGTGTCGACCATCCACGTGGTCGGTGGGGGCGCGCAGAACGCCCTGCTGTGCCAGGCGACGGCGGACCGCTCCGGCCTGCCCGTCGTGGCGGGGCCGGTCGAGGCGACGGCGATCGGCAACCTGCTGGTGCAGGCCCGCGCCCGGGGCCTCGTGGACGGCGGCCTGGAGGACCTGCGCGCGCTCGTCGCCGCGGCGTTCCCGGCCGAGCGCTACACGCCGCGGTAGGCCGCCGCCGGCCACGCGTGGCCGGCGGGGGCGAGCCGACGGCCCGGCGCGTGGTTCGGGGCATGGCCGGGCAGGGCGGGCGCGGCGAACTGCGCCCACACGTGCTTCTCGGCACCCGTGCTGTACCAGCCGACGCGGTCCGCGACCGTCTCCGCGAGCCGCAGGCCGTGCCCGCCCTCGCCGGGCTCGCGGCCCTCGGGGACCACCGGGGGCGCCTCCGGGCTGTGGTCGACGACGTCGAGCACGGCGACGTCCCCGTCGCACAGCAGGCGCACGACGACGGGCGGGCGGGCGTGCTCCAGCGCGTTCGCCACCAGCTCGCTCGCGACCAGCACCATGCGCTGCGTGCCGGACAGCCCGCCCGCGGCGGACGGGGACGCGCCCACGCGAGCGGCGGGACAGTCGCACGGGAGCCGCGTCTCGAGGTCGGCGCGGACGTCGGAGAGCTCGTCGACGGTACGGAGCGTCCACGACCCGACGACGTCGAGCCGCCCGGGGGGCCAAGCCTCGACGGGGATCACCGGCGAACGCCCTGAACCATGCCGCCTCCTGTGCCGTGGGGGTGAGGACGGTGCCGTGCGGCCGCGTCCCCGGGGAAGTCCGTCGTCGACCCTACTGCCCTCGCCGCGCCGTCGCGCGCCGGTCGAGGGTGCCCGCCAGGTCGGCGTCCGCAGCGCCGACGGGACCGCCTCCGACCACCCCCAGGGCCAGCTCCGCGGCATCACGCCTCCTTGCCGGCGACCGTGACCCGGACCGGTCCGAAGGTGCCGCCGTCGCCGGGGCGCAGGTCCGCGCCGAGCGGTGCGCTCGCGAACAGGCCCACCTCGGCGCCGACCCAGTGCCCCGCGTGCGCCTGCCACCCGGGCGCGGGCTCGTGCCAGGGGGCGTCGGGGTCGGCGGCGTCGCGCCAGCCCCAGGTGACGACGCCGCCCGCGTCGACGGCGGCGCGCACCACGACCCCGCGGCGCCCGCCGGGAGCGGGCTCCTGGGCGAGGATCTCCTCGTCGCCGTGCGGCCCACCGCGGCGCACGGTGACCTCGACCCCGGCGGGGGTGCGCTCCAGGCCCGCCCAGGAGTACGCGCGGCCGAGGACGACGACGCCGGCGCGGGTGCCGGGGGCGTCGCCCGCGAGCTCGACGCGCGTCTCCCAGGCGCTCGGCTTCCTGGGGAGGTGCTGGGCGAGGACCGCGCCCTGGTCGCGCAGGTTGCCGCGCGGCGAGGGCTGCGCGGGCAGGTGCAGGGTGCCGTCGCCGTCGGCCACGGCCCAGCCCTCGGCGGGGTTCGACTGCCAGTGCCACCGCGGCGCGAGGCCCGGCGCGGCGAAGTCGTCGCTGCGGGCGGGCTCGCCGGGCTCGGCGCCCGCGACCGGGGTGGGGTGCGTGAGCACCGGTGTGCCGTCGTCGCCCATGACCGGCCAGCCGTCCTCGTCCCAGCGCACCGGCTGCAGGTGGACGACCCGCCCGAAGACGCCCCGGTCCTGGAAGTGCAGGAACCAGTCCTCGCCGTCGGGCGTGTCCACCCAGGCGCCCTGGTGCGGGCCGTTGACGGGGGTGTCGCCCTGCGCGAGGACGACGCGGTGCTCGTACGGGCCCCACACGGACCGCGACCGGAACGCCGTCTGCCAGCCGGTCGCGACGCCGCCCGCGGGCGCGAAGATCCAGTACCAGCCGTCGCGCTGGTAGAGCTTGGGCCCCTCGAGCGTACGGAAGCCGGGCAGCTCGTCGCCGTCGATCACGGTGCGCGCCGGCCTGAGGACGCGGCGCAGGCCGGGGTCCACCTCGACCACGGTGAGGCGGTTCTTCACCCCGGCCCGGCTCCCGGCCCAGCCGTGCACGAGGTACGCGCGGCCGTCGTCGTCCCACAACGGGCACGGGTCGATGAGGCCCCGGCCCCGGACCAGGCACCAGGGCTCCGACCACGGGCCGCGGGGGTCGTCCGCGGTGAGCACGAAAATCCCGTGGTCCGGGTCGGGGTACACGATCCAGAAGAGCCCGTCGTGGTGGCGCAGGCTGGGCGCCCACACGCCGGAGCCGTGCCGGGGGAGGGCGTAGTGGCCCGCCGGCGGCAGCGCGGGCAGCGCGTTGGCGACGTGCTCCCAGGACACGAGGTCGCGCGAGTGCAGCACGGGCAGCCCGGGGGCGCGGTGGAAGCTGGACGCGATCAGCCAGTAGTCCTCGCCGACGCGCACGGCGTCGGGGTCCGGCCAGTCCGCGTCGAGGACCGGGTTGCTGTAGTTCGTCATGGTCGCCTTCCGTCACGTCGCTGGGACAGACGGCGGCATCCGCGGGAACTCGGTGACCGCCGCGCGACGGTCAGCCTAGCAACCGGTTTCTAGCACCTGACCCCCGGCGTGCTGGTCGACGGGCGGGGTGGCTCACCCCGCGGCGAGCAGGTGTGACACGTAGAGCGCCAGGGCACCGACGAAGGAGACGACGCTCACCGCGAGCGCGACCCGCTGCAGGGTGCGGTTCCCGGCGCCGGAGCGGAGCCGGACGACCGCCCACACGACCACGGCCGCCGCTGCGACCGGTACGACGAACACGGTCAGGGACGCGAACGCGGCCACGACGAGCCACACGTCGGCGGCGGGGGTGCGCGGTGCCGGGGCGACGGCGCTCGGAGCGGGGGTCGGCGCAGGCGTCGACGCGGCCGCGATGGCGTCCACCGGGCCCAGCTCGTCCAGCACCCGGCGGGCGCCGGCGTCGTCCGCGCCGTGCAGGGCGAGGGACTCGGCGGCGTGCTCGCGCACGGCGGCGAGCGTCTCGGAGCGCTCGCGCGGGTCGCTCGAGGCCAGGGCGCGCTCGAGGTCGGCGAGGTACGCCTCGACCAGGGGTGGGAACGCGGGGGCTGCGGTCATCATGGCTCCAAGGTCGTGCGGACGTCGGTGGTGAACCGGGACCAGGTGGCGGCGAACGTGTCGAGTGCCGCCCGCCCCTCGGTCGTGAGCTCGTAGTACCGCCGCGGCGGGCCCACGGGCGACGCGACCTGCGTCGTCGTGACCCAGCCCTGCTGGCGCAGCCGGGAGAGCAGCGGGTAGAGCGTGCCCTCGCTGGTCAGCAGGGTGCTGGTGCCGCCGAGGCGCTCGGCCAGCTCGAGCCCGTACGCGGGCCCCGAGCGCAGGCAGGCGAGGGCGCAGTACTCCACGACTCCCTTGCGGAGCTGGGTGAGGACGGCGTCCGGTGTCGGTACCATGCCTGACAAGGTAGCAGGTCTCGTGCGGTGCAAGGTAGCGGGGTCGAGAAGAGCCCCGGACGGTCGTGCCGTCCGGGGCTCGCTGGGCCTCCCGTGCTCTCGTGAGGTCAGGCGCCCGCGTCGTCGGCGACGGCCAGCGCGAGCTCGCAGAACATGGAGTCGGCCCAGGAGAACCACGGCCGGGAGAACTCGGTCGGGTCCGAGGGGTCGAAGCTCTCGTGGACGTGTCCCGTGCCGCCGTCGGTCTCGGCGAGGACGCGTAGCAGGCGCTCGCGGTCCTTGGGCGTGCCGGTCAGCCCCTCGACGGCGAGCGCGATGGGCCACACGCGGCCGGGCAGGGTGTGCGGGCTGCCGACGCCGGCCGCCAGGGTGCCGGAGAAGAAGTACGGGTTCGCCGGGCTGAGCACGAACGCGCGCGTCGCCCGCCACACCTCGGCGTCCAGGACGTCGGGAGCGACGAGCGGCAGCGACAGCAGCGACGGCGTGTTGGCGTCGTCCATGCACAGCACGCCGCCGAGCCCGTCCACCTCGTAGGCGTAGATGCGGGTCCCGGGCTCGCCGTCGGCGTCGCTGCCGGGCGCGGGGACCACGCCGTGCGCCGCGACGCCGGCGACCAGCTCGCCGGACAGGGCGCGCGCGTCGGCGGCCAGCGCGGTGTCGGCCCAGACCTCCTCGGCGATCTCGGCCACCGCCCGCAGCGCCTGCGCGGCGAACAGGTTCGCCGGCACGTTGTAGCCGTAGGTGCAGGCGTCGTCCGACGGGCGGAAGGCGCTCCAGGTCATGCCGGTGAACCCGACCGGAGTGCCGCGGCCGTCGCGGGCCAGCGTCTCGGTGGGGATCGTGGTGTCGCGGCTGAACCGGTACGGCGAGGAGTCGTGGTGCTGCTCCGCGCGCAGCTGGTCGACGACGGTGCGCAACACGCGGTGGGCACGGTCGTCGAAGACGTCCGTGCGGCCCGTGGCCCGCCACAGGCGGTGCGCCAGGGTGACCGGGTAGGTGAGGCTGTCGACCTCGTACTTCTGCTCCCACACGTGCGGGTCGTCGCAGACGTCGTCGGGGTCGTAGTGCGCGCCGGTGGGGCCGTCGTTGAAGGCGTTGGCGTAGGGGTCGTGGTCCAGGCACGCGAGCTGGCGGCGGACGACGCCGGCGACGAGGTCCGCCAGGGGCGGGCAGTCCGCGAGGAAGCGCAGGTAGGGCGTGAGCTGGGTGGTCGAGTCGCGCAGCCACATCGCGGGGATGTCGCCGGTGATGACGAAGACGCTGCCGTCGGCGCCCACCGTCAGGGTGTCGGTGAGCGTGCGACGCAGCGCGGCGTGCACCATCGCGGCGACGCGGTCGCCGGAGGTGGCGCGCACACGGTCGGCGGCCGCGCGCAGCGTCGCCTCGATCTCCGGGTGCAGGGGTGCGGGGTCGAGGGTGGTGGTCAGCGGTCCCACGGGGTGGTGTCCTCCTGGTCGGTGACGCGCACGGTGGCGGCGCCGGCGGGCTCGTCGAGGTCGGGGGTGCACCACGCGCCGACGGTCATGGGCGCTGCGACCGGCTCGCCGGTCGCCCAGGAGCCGAGCGCGTCGAGGCCGAGGTCGAACGTCAGGGACGTCGTCGCGCCGGCCGCGAGCGTGGCGCGCTGCACGCCCAGGAGCGTACGTCGCCGGGGCCGGATCCCGAGCTCGTGCCGGCGGCCGTAGAGCGGCACCGACACCTCGGCGGCGGGACCGGCGTTGGCCACTTCGACGGTGAGCGCCACGGTGGCCCCGGCGGCGAGGTCGTCCGCGCGGACGGCGGCGGCGGGCGTGCGCACGGTCGTCGTGACGCCCGGCGCGTGCGCGGCGCCGAACGGCAGCCCCCGCACCACGGGGTGGCCGAGGTAGCCGCGGGCGGTCTCGAGGCGCTCGTCGTGCGCCACGGGCACCACGCCGTCGGCGACGGGGAACGTCGCCGGGAGGCGCCCGGACGCGGCGCCGGTGAGCAGCACCTCGGCGATCGCGGCGCCGCCCGTCGGCCCGGGGAACGGGACCACGAGGAGAGCGTCGACGAGCGACGCGAGGTCGGTGAGCACCCGCGGGCGACCGTCCACGACGACGCCGACGACGGGCCGTCCGGCCGCCCGCGCGGCGCGCGCGACGTCGAGCTGGGCCTCCGGCAGCGCGACCGAGGAGAGGTCCACGCCCTCGCCGTTCGTCGTGTCCGCGGCGGGCCCCTCGACGGCGCCGTTGTCGGCGAACTCGTCGTCGTAGCTGCGGCGGCTGGTGCCGCCGAGCACCACCACGGCGACGTCGGCGCCCGCGCAGGCCGCACGCACGGCGTCGAGGGCGGCGGGGTCCTCCAGCGGGCCGCGCAGGCGGCTGCCGGCGGCGTGCCGCACGCGGTCCGCGCCGAGCCGGTCCGCCAGCGCCGAGCGCACGGTGGACGCGCCCGGGTCCTCGGCGGGGCGCGGCGGGGTGTAGTCGCCGAGCTGGGCGTCGAGGTCGTCGGCGTTGGGGCCAACGACGGCGACCGTGGCGTGGGGGCTCAGGGGCAGCACGCCGTGGTCGTGCACGAGGACGACGGCCTGCCGCGCCGCGCGCTCGACGAGCGCGACGACGTCGCGTGCGGGAGCCGGCGCCGCGGTCGTGGTCGTGGCGGGCACGGCCGGCTCCGCGGGCACGGCCGGCGCGTCGCCGAGCAGCCCGAGCCGGTGCTTGAGGGCGAGGACACGGTCGACGGCGCGGTCGAGCACCGCCTCGGCGACGAGCCCGCGGTCCAGCGCCTCCTCGACGTGCGTGAACGCCTCGTCCCAGAGGCTGAGGTCGACGCCCGCCTGCAGCGCGAGCGCCGCGGCCGAGGCCGGGTCGGGGGAGCTGTCGCGCAGTCGGTCGATCGCGGTGCCGTCGGCCATGACGAGGCCGCGCCAGCCCCAACGGTCGCGGATGGTGCCGGTGAGCAGCTCCTCGTTGGCGCTGCACGGCACGCCGTCGACGTCGTTGTACGCGGCCATGTAGCCGGCGACGCCCGCGCGGGCCGCGGCGTACGCCGGGCGCAGGTGCAGCTCGCCGAGCTCGCGGCGCCCGATCGGGGCGCCGGAGCCGTTGCGGCCGCCGATGCCCGCGCCCTGGCCGGCGAGGTGCTTGGCCACGACCGCGACGTGGCCGCCGTCGATCGCGTCGTCGCACGACGTCGTGCCCTGCATCCCGCGGACCGTCGCCTCGACGAGCGCCGCGGCGAGGGCCGGGTCCTCCGAGAAGCACTCCTCGGCGCGGCCCCAGCGGGGGTCGCGCAGCACGTCCAGCCCGGACACGAGCGCGACGTGCGTGCCGCGGGCGCGCGCCTCGGCGGCCACGGCGGCAGCGAGCTCCTCGGCCAGCCCCGCGTCCATGCCGGCGCCGAGGGCGAGGTTGACGGGCAGCGTCGTGCCGCCGAGCGCCATGAGGCCGTGCGGGGCCTCCTCGACGAACAGCACGGGCAGCCCGTCGCCGTACCGGGTGACGTGCTCCTGGACGGCGGCGTACGCCTCGGCGCTGCGCTCGGGCGGCACGCCGTTCTCCCAGCGCACCGCGGACCAGGGGTCCGCGCGCAGCACGCCGTACAGGGCGCCGAGGCCGCCCCAGCGGTCGACCTCGGCGCGCAGGACGTCGGTGACGCGCGGCGCGCCGTCGACCCAGCGGACCGCCTCCCAGCCCTTGAGGCGCTGGTTGACCTGGCCGATGCGGGTGCGCAGGGGCAGCGACGCCGCGCGGACGGGGGTGCCGGGCGTGACGGAATCGGGGAGGGTCATCCCTTGACCGCGCCCGACAGCAGCGCACGCTGCATCTGGCGCTGCAGCACCGTGTAGACGAGGTAGACGGGCAGCAGGGTGAACAGCGTGCCGGCCATGAGGACGCCGTAGTCGGTGCCGGCGTCGACCTTGAGGGTCGGCAGGGCGACCTGGATGGTGCGCTGCGCGGTGTCCGGCCCGATGAGGATCAGCGGGTACAGGTAGGCGTTCCAGAACGCGAGGAAGTTGAGCAGCAGGACGGTCGCGATGCCGGGGACGCAGATCGGCAGGTAGACCTGGCGCAGCACCTGCAGCGACGTCGCCCCGTCCATGGAGGCGGCCTCCTCGAGCTCGCGCGGGATGGTCCGCATGAAAGACGTGAGGATGACGACCGACAGCGGCAGCGCCGTCGCGGGCAGCAGCAGCACGATGAAGGTGCGGGTGTGGAACAGCCCCATGGCCGCGGCGAGCAGGAACGTCGGGAACAGCGCCGCGAACGACGGGATGAGGAAGCCGAGGGCGAAGACGCTCTCGACGACCTTGCCGGCGCGGCCGGTGGCGCGGGCCAGCGCGAACGACGCGGGCAGGGCCAGCACCAGCGTGAGCACCAGGGCGCCGACGGTGGTCAGCACCGAGTTGGCGATCGCGAGGCCGAGGTCGGCCTGCTGGATGGCGGTGGTGAAGTTCGAGAGGTCCCAGCTGCTGGGCAGCGCGAGGGGCGACTCGAAGATCTGCTCGTTGTCCTTGAACGACGAGACGATGAAGTAGTAGAAGGGCACGAGGAGCAGGGCGGCGTAGATCCACGCGAGCGTGCCGCTCGTGATCGAGCCGATGCGGTCCCGCACCCGAAGGGCGGCGGTCTGCCGGGCCATGACGGTTCTCCTAGGGCGAGGTCGGGGATCAGTGGGTGGCGCGCAGCACGCGGCGGATGACGCCCATGCCGACCAGGCCGATCACGAAGAGGACGACGCCGACGGCCTGGCTGTAGCCGAGGTCCGCCTCGACGAACGCCTTCTGGTAGATGAGGTAGGCGAGCGTCGTCGTCGAGGTGCCCGGGCCGCCCTGCGTCAGCAGCAGCACGTTCTGCGCGGAGTTGAACAGCATCGACAGGAACTGCAGCATCGTCACGACGCCGATGAAGTCCCGCGCGATCGGCCAGTACATGCGCCAGGCGACGCGCCAGTCGCCGGCGCCGTCGATGCGCGCGGCCTGCACGATCTCGGTGTCCACGCCGTCGAGCCGGGAGGCGATGAGCACGGCGGAGTAGCCGATGCCGCTCCACAGCTCGACGGCGATGATCGCGCCGAGCGCGGTGCTCGGGTCGGCGAGCCAGGCGGTGCCGTCGAACCCGAGGGGGCGCAGCACGCCGTTGACGAGGCCGTCCGGGTTGAGCATGGCGTAGAAGACCATGGCGGTGGCGGGCGCGGAGATGAGTGCCGGGATGAAG
Organism: Isoptericola sp. NPDC060185; assembly: GCF_042728595.1. Lineage (NCBI taxonomy): Bacteria > Bacillati > Actinomycetota > Actinomycetes > Micrococcales > Promicromonosporaceae > Isoptericola > Isoptericola sp. NPDC060185. Next base: position 19,026 of record NZ_JBHWYY010000063.1, read on the forward strand.
AGCAGGTAGCGCAGCACGCGGTGCCCGCGCGGCTTCTGCACCACGTAGAACGCGAGCAGGAACGCGAGCACGATCATGATCGGCAGCCCGATGACGATCTGCACGGCCGAGTTGCGCACGGCCGCCCAGAACGTCGGGTCGGCGAAGACGGCGGTGAAGTTGCCGAGGCCGGCGAACGTCGGCGTGGCGAGCATGCCCGGCCAGGAGAGGAACGCGATGACGAACATCGCGACCACGGGGCCGATCATGAAGATCGCGTACCAGACGAGGGCGGGCAGGGCGAGGCCCGGGAACCGTTCGCGCAGCGGCGCGCGGCGGCGGGTCCCGGCGGGGGAGCCGGGCGCCGGGGCACGGGTGGCGGTCGGGGGGCCGGCGGCGACGAGCGTGGCCATGGGGAGTCCTTTCGTGGCGCCGGCGGTCAGGCCGCCTGGTAGGCCTTCTCGAACGTGTCGACGATCTGCTCGGCGGACGCGGTGCCGTAGGCCATCGCGGTCGCCTTGACCATCGGTTCGAAGACGGCGTCGGGGATGAGCAGGTCGGGCAGCATGACGGGCGTGACGTCGTCGTCCGTGAGCCGGGAGGCCTGCGCGACCAGCGGGAAGTCCTTGCTGACGGTGTCCGTGATCCGGTTCATGTCGCGGCCGGAGCCGAGGATGAAGTCGTCGACGACCTCGTCGGAGTACAGGTACTGCACGAACGGCTTGATGAGGTCGAGCTTCTTCGCGCCGTTCTCGCTGATCCAGATGCCGTGCCCGTTGTAGCTCTTGATGACGCTGGGGCGGGTCAGCACGCCGCCGGACGACGGCATCGGCCAGCCGCCGACGGTGACCTCCTTGGCCCGCTCGCCCGGGACGAGCGCGAGCGCGGAGGACATCGCCGGGACGATGGCGGCCTTGCGGGTGTTGAACTGGGTCAGCTCGGAGTCCGAGGTGTAGCCCTGCACGTCGTCGACGAAGACGCCCGCGTCGCGCAGCTGGACGAAGTGCTCGACGCCCTGGAGGGCCGCGGCGCTCTCGGAGAGCTTGCCGGAGGAGAACACGGTGCGCGCCTCGTCCTGGGTGAGGAAGCCCTGCAGGACCTGCAGGAACATCTTCTGGCCGCTCCAGTCGGAGCCGCCCACGGTGACCGGGCCGATGCCCTTGGAACGCAGCTTGTCGGCGACGTCGATCAGCTCGTCGGAGGTGGTCGGGATGTCGACGCCGGCCTCCTCGAGCAGCCCGGTGTTGTACGACACCGGCCAGTTGGTGCGCGTGAACGGGAACGCGCGCAGCCGACCCTGCGGGTCGGTCCACTCGGTGAGCGCCTCGGGGAAGATCTTGTCCCGCAGGTCCCAGTCGTCGAGCAGGTCGGTCACCGGGATGGTGGCGCCGAGCCGCGTCCACGACAGGGTGCGGCCCATCATGTTGACGATCGCGACGTCGGCCGCCTTGCCGGCCAGCGTGCTCGTCTCGAAGACGATCGGCAGGTCCGAGCCGTTCTTGAGCTGAGCGACGGTGCGCCCGGTGCTGCGCTGGTAGGCGGCGACGACGTCCGCGAACACCTGGGCCCCGGCGACGGCGCCGCTGAGCTGGGTGTGCACGGAGATCGACCGCGGCCCGCTGCCCGCGGGGGAGAGGGCGCCGCAGGCCGCGAGCAGCGGGGTCAGCACCCCGCCGCCGATGGCCGCCTTCAGCACGGTGCGCCTGTTGACGCCGTGGGTCACTGGTCCTCCCTGAGAGCTACGGTGCGTCGTTCGGGGGGCGGAGAACAGCCTCCGCCACCGCTTTCTTGTAAAGCGGTACACATCAAGTGGCGTGCAACGTATACCGCTTTACAGAGCACGGTCAACCCCCTACTCTCGGACGCACCATGACTGCCACGAGCCCGAAACGCGTGACGATCGCCGACGTCGCCAAGCACGCCGGCGTCTCGCCCTCGGCGGTGTCCCACGCCTTCAACGGACGCCCCAACGTCTCCGAGGCCACGGCCGCCCGGATCCGGGCCGCGGCCGACGAGCTGAACTGGCGCCCGAACTACGCCAGCCGCAAGGTCTCCGGCCAGGGCGGCCGCAGCCTGGGCCTCGTCATCGCCCGCTCCCGAGAGACGTTCGGCCGCGACCCGTTCTTCATGCGTCTGCTGGCCGGCCTCACCGAGCCGCTCGCCGACATCGGCTGGTCCCTGTCGCTGACCCTCGTCCACGCGGACGAGGAGGAGCAGGTCTACCGCCAGTGGTGGGGCGAGCAGCGTGTCGACGCGTTCCTGCTGGTCGACGTGCGCAACGACGACCCGCGCCTCGCGCTCGTCGAGCAGCTCGGCGCCCCCGCGGCGCTCCTCGGCGCGCCGGTGGACGACGCCGTGCCCGCAGTGACGGTACAGGACGACACCGCCGTCGCGACCGTCCTCGGGCACCTCGCCGACCTCGGCCACCGCCGCGTCGCCCGCGTCACCGACGCCCCCGGCCTCGCGCACACCCGGGCTCGCGACGCGCGGTTCTCCCGCGCCGCCGGCGAGCTGGGCATGGACGCCTCCTTCGCCGCGTGGGACCCGGCGGCCGACGACCCGGTGGCCGACCTGCTCGGCCGGCTCGGCGCCGTCACCGCCGTCGTCGTCGACAACGAGACCGTCGCGGCCGAGATCGTCGCGCACGCGCCCGAGGTCGGCGTGCAGGTGCCGGAGCAGCTGTCCGTCGTGGCCTGGGAGGACTCCTGGGTCTCGACGCTCGTGCGCCCCCGCCTCACCGCCCTCGACGCCCCCGTGGAGGAGAGCGCCCGCACCGCCGTCGCCCTCCTCGAGCAGCTCGTGCGCGGCGAGGACGTCACCTCCCGGACCGTCAGCGGACGGCGGCTGGTCGTGCGAGAGTCCACGGCCCCGGCGCCCCGGTGACCAGCCCAGCACCACGAGAACTCAGCACCACGAGACAGCAGCAACACCGACACAGCAGCAACACCGACACAGCGAGGATGCTCCCTTGACTTCGACCGTGCCGCGCTTCGGCGTCAACTACACCCCGTCCCGCGACTGGATGTTCCAGTGGATGGCCGTCGACCCCGACGTCGTCCGCGCGGACTTCGAGGCGATCGCCGGCCTCGGCGTGGACCACGTGCGCGTCTTCCCGCTGTGGCCCGTGCTGCAGCCCAACCGCACCCTGATCCGCCGCCGCGCCCTCGACGACATCGCCCTCGTCACCGACGTCGCCGCCGAGTTCGGGCTGGACGTCGCGGTCGACGTCGTCCAGGGGCACATGTCCGGGTTCGACTTCGTGCCCGCGTGGCTCGTGAACTGGCACGACGGCAACATGTTCGCCGACCAGCCCGCCGTCGACGCGCAGGCCGCCCTCGTCGCCGCCGTCTACGACGCGGTGCGCGACCGCCCCAACTTCATGGGCCTGACGCTCGGCAACGAGCTCAACCAGTTCCTGGAGCCGAACCCCGCGGCCATGCCCGCCACCGTGGAGCAGGTGACGCACTGGCTGACCTCGCTGCTCGGGGCGCCGCGCGACCGGGACCCGCGCCACGTCGTCGTGCACAGCGAGAACGACCACCTCTGGTACTGGGACGACCACTCGTTCCTGCCCGAGCACGCCTCGCGCCTCGGCGACATGACCACCGTGCACTCGTGGATCTTCAACGGCACGGCCGCGACGTACGGCGCGCTGTCGCCGCAGTCCGTGCGGCACGCCGAGTGGATGATCGAGCTGTCGAAGGCGTTCGCGACCGACCCGTCGCGCCAGGTGTGGCTCCAGGAGGTGGGCGCCCCCTCGATGAACCTCGCCGAGGCCGAGATGCCCGAGTTCGCCACCCGCACCCTCGAGGCGGCCCTCACGACGCAGGACCTGTACGCCGTCACCTGGTGGTGCTCGCACGACGTGACCCGCGACCTCGCCGACTACAAGGACCTCGAGTACTCGCTCGGCCTGCTCGACACCGAGAACCGGGTCAAGCCGCTCGGCCGCCGGTTCGCCGAGGTCGTCGCGGAGGCCCGCCGCGGCGCGCTGCCGCTCGCGCAGCCGCGCACCGTGGGTGTCGTCGTCGACGTCGACGGCGCGGACCTGCCGCTCTCGCGGCCCTCGCTCGGCCCCGGCGGCGCCGTGTTCGAGCTGTGGCACGACCTGCGCGAGCGGGGCGCCGCCGTCACCGCCGTGACCAGCGCGACGGCCGCCGACCCCGCGGCGCTCGAGGCCCGCGGGATCACCGAGCTCGCGCGCGCCGAGGTACGCCCGGCCTGACCCGCTCCATGGATGCCGAACAGGCGGTTGCGCACGTTCTGAACGCTCAGAAGGTGCACAACCGCCTGTTCGGCGGACGGGGCGGGTTCGCTGGGCGTGCATCGAGCGTCGAGGTCAGCTCGCCGCCTGGCGCACCAGCGCGGCGAGCCGCTCCTCGAACGCGGGCGTCCAGGCGAGCACGGCGAACGCCGTCGGCCAGAAGTCGCCGTCGTCGAGGTGCGCGGCGAAGTCGAAGCCGACCGTGGCGTAGCGGGTCTTGAACTTCACGGCGGGCTGCATGAACACCACCATCTTGCCGTCGCCGTTCGCGAAGCCCGGCATGCCGTAGTACGTCTTCGGCACGAGGTGGGGCGCCACCTGGGAGACCACCCGGTACATCCCCTCGGCGATGTCCCGGTCGGTGCCCTCGAGCGGGTCGATCGCCGCGCGCACGGCCTTCTCGCCCGCGGCGCGGTTCTTGCCCGCCTTCTCCTGCTCACGGAGCTCCTTGGCGCGCTGCTTCACCGCGGCGCGCTCGTCGGCGCTGAGACCCTCGGACGTGGCCATGTCGTTCCTCCCGGCTGGTGGGGGGGGGGGGGCCGGCCCGCCCCCCCCCCCCCCCACACCAAACACAGGACGCCGGGGCCACCGGGCCCGCCCAACTACCCTACCACACCAGCGTGACCCCCCCCAACGCCAACCCCA